>NZ_JAQIBC010000004.1 GCF_030347995.1 Sulfurovum xiamenensis | reverse complement strand
TCTGACCCTGCCTCACAACAGGTGTAGTATTTTAACAATATAAACAGTTTAATACTACTTAAGTTTTTATTATAAATATAAAATAAATAATATAATATTTACTGTTAAATTTTATGGTGTTACTTTTTTTGTCAGTGCATTGTATTTTTAACAAACAATCTTGCTCTCGTGAATGCTAAATCAATCATTCATTTTACTTAATTTTATTAAGAGAAGTTTTATTGGCTACTGTGCCTAAAATGTGCCCAAAAATAACTAATTTTGAAGAATTTTGAATTTTGATAAAGTTGTGAAAGCCCAAGTACGTGGTTATTTGTAGTTTTTTGTTATTTTATTTGTAATTTCCCTTCCTCTCTGCCATAACCCATTTAAACCCCTAAAATACGACTTTGAAAATAAAAAAGTACAAATAATCTTCAGAAACCCTTTCCCTCACACAAAATACTCTTTGGCTAAAAAGCAAAAAAAGGCAATTTATAGTATACTCATAGCACTACATTTTATATATCAAGGTTTTCCATGAAAAAGTTATCTTTCTTTCTTACTATTTTTTCACTTCTTCTCTTAAATGGCTGTCAGGGACCTAGCCTTTCAGGGGGAAAAGTGAAAAAAGAATACTATACGGGTGGTCAGATACGCTCTGAATTTATTATGGATGATGACACGGGTCAAAATGGTATCCGTAAAGAGTATGGATATGATGGTAATGTACTTGCCGTTGTACATATACGTAGTGGTGTACCACATGGCCTTGCAACAGGGTATGATACAAAAGGTCGTGTACTTTCGAAAGTCAACTATATCAATGGGAAAAAAGACGGTTTGTATGAAGCCTACTATCCAAATGGTGACGTAATGGTATCGTACACCTATGTGAATGGTGTAAAAGAGGGGCCGGCCCAAACGTATAATAAAGACGGTTCTATAAATAGAAGGGTAATCTATCGTCAAGATAAAATCGTTAATTGATCTTATAATATGAGTCTTTTACCGCAATATACACATATCATTAACCCTAAACTGAAACATATTTATCTTAGCTTTGATAACGAGGGGAACCTCGTGATCAAATCGCCTAAAGTCACACAACAAAAAATAGAACAACTCCTGCTCAAAAAATCCTCCTGGATCAACAATGCTAGAGAGAAGATACAGCAGAAGAAAGGGAAACCCTTAGACTTTTCCAGTGACTTAGAGGTTTATTTCATGGGGGAAGTCTATCCTCTGACACTGGTACGATATAACAAGAAAAGAGCACATCTTGATTTTGATGGCGAAGCATTCAGACTTTTCTACCATACCTATGATGAAAAACTTTTCCAAACACACCTCGATAGATTTTACAAAACAGAGGCACAGAAACATATTATTCCTCATGTAGAATTCTGGGCGAAAAAAATGTGCCTTTCCCCCGCAGATATACGATTTCGAAAAACCAAACGGCAATGGGGAAGCTGCAGCGGGAAAAACATCTTAAGTTTTAACACGATGATGATGAAACTTCCACATGATGTGATACAATACATCATCGTGCATGAACTGGCACATATCAAGCACAAACATCATCAAAAAACTTTTTGGCAACTGGTAGAACACTATGTGCCTGATTATAGAGCACAGGTCACTGAACTCAAAAACTATATGACATAAGGAGTCTATTATCGATTTATTTTATCTTCTTGCTTTTATGCTGATCATCCTTTTGGGGTCCGTATTTGTTTATATCTTTTATCTTAAAGAAAAAAAAGAACAGCTGGATGCCATCAAACGTGGTTTTTGTCCAAAATGTCATCATAAAAGCATTGAACTTACCGACCAAAGATCAGGTGGATGTTCAGGACCAAAACTACTCTCATTTGAATGTTTGGAGTGTGGATATACCAACAGCTTTGCCGTAGAGAACAGTGATAGTTGCGGCACAGGAGGGTGTCATTGATCTTCACATGCTTGACACCTAAGTCTTTTCATGTTATAACACCGTACAAAAACACTCATTTCAGATAGTACAAAGGCATTTTATGAATTTTAGTAGCTCCTCTTTAGATTTCTCTATACTCCCTTACCAAGAGGGCGTGAATCCACCGGTCACCAAACCTAATCCAGGATTTTTAACAGACATAGGAGAAGAAGGTATGCGTGCCTTGCTCGATAGATTTTATATGGGTCTATTTGAAAGCCCGATCAAAGATATCTTCCCAAGCGACAGAGAAGAGATGAAAAAAGCCGCACAGCACTCGGCAGACTTTTTCATACAGATCTGTGGAGGACCCGCTTACTTTAATCAAAACCGTGGCGCACCACAAATGAGAGGGAGACATGCGCCTTTCCCTATCACCCCTACAGCAAGACTGCATTGGCTTGTTACTTTTGAAGAGGCACTGAAACCCATCATAGAGCAAAAACTAAGTTCTGAAGAGAATATACAAAGCTTCTGGAATTACATCAACGTTTTTTCACAATGGATGATCAATACGCGAGACTAAAACCGCTTAACTCTTCTATGACAATAAGGTTTTGAACCTTTGCGTTGATAGTAATCCTGATGGTATGCCTCAGCACGGTAAAAAGGTGCTTTAGGCAGTACCTTTGTAGCTATTTTTAACCCTTTCCCCTCCAAAATACCGATCAACCTCTCGATTGTTTTACGTTCTTCTGTGTTACTAACAAAGACAGCCGAAAGATACTGACTTCCAATGTCAGGCCCCTGCCCATCCACCTGTGTAGGGTCATGGATCTCAAAAAAAGTTTTTGCCAGGGTTTCATAGGAAACTTTGGAAGGTTCATAGACCACCTCAACGGTTTCTAGGTGACCTGTATCTTTACGTACGACATCATAGTAGCCCGGGTCTTTCATATGCCCTCCCATGAAACCAGAGGTCACCTCTTTTACTCCATCGATTTTTTCAAGATAATACTCCACACCCCAAAAGCATCCGCCGGCAAAATAAGCTTTTTTAAATGCAGGGGTCTGTGCTTTCTTTTTTTGGAAATTGAGAGAAACAGAATTGACACAGTGACGCACATTTTTGTCCGTAAAGCCCTCACCTTTAAATACATGTCCCAAATGTGCGCCGCAATTGGCACAAACGATCTCTATACGTCGACCGTCTGCATCGGGGACTTCCTTTATCGCACCGGGTATCGCATCATCAAAACTTGGCCATCCGCAGTGGGAATCAAATTTGTCATCGGACCTGTAGAGCGGTACCCCGCATACTTTACAGGTATAGGTGCCATCCTCTTTGGTATAAACATATTGTCCGGAAAAAGCACGTTCCGTACCTTTATCGATGATCACATGTTTTTCAAAGGGGGTTAACGTATTTAGTTTGGTGCTCCATGGCTTTAACTCTTCTGCAACCAGCCATGTTACCAGCACATATAAGATCAACACTGTTTTTTGCATACTCTGCCTTTTGCGTTTTTGGTACTATAGAAAAACAGTGTGTAATTTGAATGTACTAGTCTCTCATCACCGCATATTTTCCAGAGCCTAAAAGGACGATAGCCAATGCACTACATAGATAGAACATCGGTAACTCCAATGCCCAGGATCCATGAGATCCGAGTTTGAAAAACACATCCATTTTCGTCAAATAGACAGCTGCTGCCATATTGAATACGATCACCCCTGCCCAAATCCTGCTTTTCCATCCCAGAATCAAAAAAAGCGGGGCAAGTATCTCTCCCACATAGACACCATACGCTAACATTTCAGGCAACCCCTGGGACTTCACTACACCCTTTATAAACGTGATACCATGTAATGCTTTATCAATACCGTGAAAAAGCATCAACCCTCCTACCATTAAACGTAATATGAGTTTTCCTATATTCTCTGACATACTAAGATCCTTGTGCATAAAAAGTATATGATTATAGCAGGTATTTGAAGATTTTATTGATTTTACCAAAGTGAATGATGTGATCAGAGAGAAATTACTCTAGAGATTTACTAATAGGAATATTTCTAAAAAGTATTTTGAATTGATATTGACTAGTGATTATAAAAAGTGGATGGCCGGGAGAGGGGGATTCGAACCCCCGGAGGTGTTACCCTCACCGGTTTTCAAGACCGGCACATTCGACCACTCTGACATCTCCCGACAATTTGAAGCAAAGAATATTACCTAAAGATAGATAAATTCTAGTTGATATGTGGAGGAACCAGCCGGACTCGAACCGGCGAATAGCAGCTTTGCAGGCTGCGGCCTTACCAACTTGGCGATGGTTCCATCAATATATGGGTGGTACCCGGAGCCGGACTTGAACCGGCACGGTCACAATGACCGGGGGATTTTAAGTCCCCTGTGTCTACCATTCCACCACCCGGGCATCATTGGTACCATTCATATATTGAAAATTGTTTTTCATGGAGCGGGCGAACGGGTTCGAGCCGTCGACCCCAACCTTGGCAAGGTTTTGCTCTACCACTGAGCTACGCCCGCATCTCCATACCGCTTCTAAGCATTTACTTAAAATTGGAGTGCGATTATAGCCAAAAAAGTTTTTAATGTAAAGAGAAAAACATTACTTATGCGATAAAAAGTCTATTTGCCCTCTTTTTTTTTGAGAATCATCTGCTATAATCCGTTAAAATACATATAAAAGGCTTTCTCATGAGAAGTGATGAAATAAAAGAGGGGTTTAGTAGAGCTCCACATAGAAGTCTACTGCGTGCAACCGGTGTAAAAGATGAAGATTTTAAAAAACCGTTCATCGGTGTGGCAAATTCATTTATAGAGATCATTCCTGGGCACTTTTTCCTGAATAAAGTCGCTGAAGTGATCAAAGAAGAGATTCGTGCCAACGGCTGTGTCCCTTTTGAATTCAATACCATCGGTGTTGATGACGGTATTGCTATGGGGCATGATGGTATGCTTTACTCTCTTCCAAGCCGTGAGATCATCGCAAACTCTGTAGAGACGGTGATGAATGCACATAAACTTGATGCAATGATCGCTATTCCTAACTGTGACAAGATCGTTCCGGGGATGATCATGGGTGCTTTACGTGTGAATGTTCCTACTGTATTTGTCTCCGGGGGTCCTATGGAAAAAGGATACACCAAAGATGGTACGCCTATTGACCTTGCAACAGCATTTGAAGCGGTGGGTAAACATGAAACAGGTGAGATCACAGATGAAGAGCTTCACGATATCGAGTGTAATGCTTGTCCAAGCGGTGGGTCTTGTTCAGGAATGTTTACTGCAAACTCTATGAATACGCTGATGGAAGCCATGGGTATCGCTCTTCCAGGTAACGGAACCATACTTGCGCTTACGCCTGAGAGAACAGAGCTTTACAGAAAAGCTGCCAGACGTATCTGTGAGATAGCAAAAGCTGAAGAAAACGAACGTGAAAAATACCGTATGAGAAATATTTTAAATGAAAATGCTGTACGTAATGCTTTTGCTGTAGATATGGCCATGGGTGGAAGTTCAAATACGGTACTCCATATGCTGGCTATCGCAAAAGAAGCGGAAATAGACTTCAATCTTGAAGATATCAATGCCATCTCTAAACGTGTTTCTCACATTGCGAAGATCTCTCCATCACTCTCGACAGTACACATGGAAGACATTAACAAAGCAGGTGGGGTTAATGCCGTCATGCATGAAATGATGAAACGTGGTGATAACATCCTCATAGACAATCTATCAATCACAGGGGAAACACTGTATGAAAAAGTGAAAGATGCAGAGATATTGGATACAAATATTATCCACACGATTGACAACCCCTATTCTGAAGTGGGTGGACTGGCTATCCTTTACGGTAACCTTGCAGAACAGGGTGCCGTCATCAAAACCGCGGGTATCACTGGAGACAGAGTCTTCACCGGTACTGCCGTATGCTTTAACTCACAGGATGAAGCGATCGAGGGTATTCTCGGTGGTAAAGTAAAAGCCGGTAATGTTGTGGTTATCAGATATGAAGGTCCTCGCGGTGGTCCTGGTATGCAAGAGATGCTCAGTCCTACAAGCCTTATCATGGGTATGGGTCTAGGAGACAAAGTTGCATTGATCACGGATGGTAGATTCTCTGGAGCAACCAGAGGTGCAAGTATAGGTCACGTCAGTCCTGAAGCGGCAGAAGGTGGTCTTATAGGGTTACTTGAAGATGGTGATGAGATCCATATCGATGTGGACAATTACATCTTGGAAGCAAAGCTTACATTCGAAGAGATCGCAGAAAGAAGAGATAATTTCAAACCTTTGGTCAAGCCATTGAAAAGTAAATGGTTAAGACAATATAGAGCCCTGGTAACCAATGCCAGTTCCGGAGCCGTGTTAGAAGCTGAATAGTACCGCATCCTCACCTTTATATCCTGTCAAGGATTTTCTTTGACAGGCCTCTTCCTCAATTCACAAAAAAGCATCCTATACACTGTTTAATGTATCAAGTGAAGTCTTGATATCAGTTTTCCCATCAGTGTCGACTTTAAAGGCAATACTACAATATCATTTAGACTATTCTTCTTTACTATAGTATGGTTTGGCATGACACTAGCATCCTTTTCAAGCACTTCACCACAGCTTGCGCATTGTTTCCATAGACCATTCCACGAAACATTGGTATTGTTGCATTTTCTACATGCATCCATGATGCTTCCTTTACACTTTTTTATTCAGACAACAGTACCCAGCACATGTATCTTATACTGATCCACCAGGTTCCTATTTTTATAGATAGATTTTATTCACTCGAAGGGTTATGAGGAGTACATACCCCTCATCAAGAAGAGGACGAACTATTAAGATGGTCGTCTTGCACCTTTGTATCTGTTGCTATAAAACTTTTTATCAAGACTTGTGATCACAACTTTTTTCTTCGCAGATGAAGCATGAATGAACTTATTATCTCCAAGATAAATTCCTACATGATTCACATACCCTCTACGTTTTTTAGACGTATCAAAGAAGATCAGGTCTCCTTTTTGCAACTCACTTCTTTTCACGAATTTCCCAAACTTTGACTGCCTGATCGAAGTACGCGGGATATCAATACCGATATTTTTATAAACAAACTTTGTAAAACTCGAACAGTCATAGGTATTTTTATTACCGCTTGCTCCCCATACATATTTTTTTCCCAACTTTGTTTTTGCCAGGGACGTGATTCTCTGACATTTATCATCGTCTTTGTCTTTCTTGTTTGTAAAAATATCAGTGAAGGAAAATGTTTTCGGGGTTTCTTTCTTTTCTTTCTCTAAACTGATCGTATCGAGGCGAGAAAGTGATGCCACCAACTTTTTATCTGAAGTTGGTTGCTTTACTTTCACCACTTTATACGTCTTTTGAGTTTGGGGGATATGCAGAACCTTTCCAATTTTAAGTATTTGACTTTTTCTAAGTGCATTGGCTTTTCTTATTTTTGTCACAGAGGTATGATGTTTAAGGGCTATGGAAGAGAGAGTATCTCCTTTTTTTGTCACATATTTCACCGGTTTTTCAGATGTTTTTGTATAAAGGACTTTACCATTTGTTGGTACATTCAAGACCTTGCCTATCCTCAGGACAGCACCCTTTTTAAGTCCATTTGTCTTTCTTACTTTTGCGATGGTTGTATGATGTTTATGTGCGATAGAAGAGAGGGTATCCCCTTTTTTAATAGTATATTTAACCATTTGTTTCGCTGTGTGGGTAGAGGCTGTAGCTGTCATCGTGGTGAGAGATAAGGCAAATAGTAACGCATAAAGTCTGTACAATGGATTCTCCTACATCATAAAATTATAAGTAAAAATGATAAAAATTGATACTTATGAAATATTTGATAGATTGTAGCTATATATGATTAATAAAAAATAAACGTGCTTTTAAATCAAGCTTAACCTGTTATCCCTTTCGTACTCAGAAAAGAGATCTATACTTGATATGATGCTCGCTTTTTCAATACGTCCACAATGTGATCGGCTACCCTGAATGCATTGGCATAAATGGTCCAAGTATACGCTACAGAACCCCCTGTGGGCATAAAACTGGCATCGGCTACATAAAGGTTCTTCACATCATGAGATCGGCAATATTTGTTCAGTACGGATGTCTTGGGATCATTGCCAAAACGGCACCCTCCGGCAACCAGGTTCTGCGGGGGTGTCGATGAGATAGCAGAGTATATATTCTTGGCGCCCATCTCTTCAAGTATCTTTTCACACTTCTTTGCAATATAATTTCCCACCTTCAAATCTTGCGGATGTCCTTCCATACGCAATTTACCTACAGGCATACCAAACTTGTCTTTATGTACAGGATCTAATGAGACAAAACAGTTGTCGTTCGGAAGCCAGTCATTAAAGACTTCAAAACGTATACTTTTTTGCTCTGTAAAGCGGGAAACTACACGTTCACCCAACTCTTTACCCCACACAAGCTTACCGTCTTTATAGTTATCTTTCCGAGCACGGCTGATGATGTTTTGATGTTCAAACATAAACTCAACAGACCCTCCTTTAAATTTACCGTCCCACCAATGGTCTATAAAATACCAATCCAGGATAGAGCGATTAACAAAAAGCCCTGTTGTCATCAAATCTTCAAATTTTATCTCTTTCAAAGAATCCTTATGGAGTTCTCCCTGACCGGAACCTCCTCCGGAGAAAATGAGATTCTTTCCTACTTCTCCACTACTGTTTCCCAATCCCTTAGGATGATGTGCATTGGCTGAATTGAGCAAAAGTCTTGCACTCTCATGTGCCTGTGCAGCCACAACAAAGATCTTTCCTTGAATCTTTTTCTCTTTACCTGTAACCGTGTCAACGACTACCGCATGATCTACCTCATCTTTTGTATCTGTATGCAGATACTTCACATAAGTATTGCTCATCAAGGTCAGGTTCCCCGTGGCTAAAGCGGGTTTTAAGAGTGCCTCTCTTGAACTTCCCTTAGCACCGGAGCTGCACCCATAGCTTCCGCAGCGGTTTGAGTAATAACAGGCATCACGTCCGGGTTTATCTTTTGAGAGTACCGCTCTTGGTGTGACAAGCGGTGTAATGTCAAGTGCTTGACAACTTTTGTCAAAGAGTTTTACGACTGCATTTTCTTTGGTCGGAGGCTGTGTAAAATCTGCTGTACTCCGGGGTGGCTCAAAGGGATGTTTCTCGACTTTACCGGAAATGCCTACCAACTCTTCTGTGAGCGTATAATAGGGTTCCAACTCTTCATAGGAGATGGGCCAATCCACCACATTGGCCCCTTCTATCTCTCCATATTTACTCTTCAGTCTAAAATCATCAGGATGCATACGGTGCAGCATACCGGACATCAGATTGGAAGATCCTCCCACAATGTTCCCGTTCCAAAAACTCCAACCCGATTCATACGTAGGTGTCGTTACCCATTCACCATCTACTTTTTCTTCTATGGTATGATACTCATCAAACAGATTGGGCGTGACCAGATCTCTTCTACAGTAAGCCAACTCATCTTTAGAGAACTCTTCACGTTTGATGAGCCGGCCTTTCTCTAGCACGGCTACTTTGTATCCTGCTTGACATAAAGTATAGGCCACAGCACCCCCACTGGCTCCTGAGCCTACGATGACAACATCATACATACTCATAACGCTATATACCTTGATGTAGGTCTAGGGAGACCACTATACGAGGAGATCGCTTCCCACCCTGCTTCTTTAATGTTCGAGCCATAGATAGGATCGCTAAAGAGTCCCTCCATGGTCAGTGTCATGATATGGGACAGCCAATTACGTCCATAGCGCGTCTCCTCATACGCACGCAGGGCCCTTTCTTTCTCCTGAGCTGTCATAGACAGGAAGCTTCCTTTTTCGCGTTTCTCCAGTTCTTTTGCTCCCTCAATGACAAATGCTTTGATATCTCTATCAAAACTCTCATGCATCATGGTTTCAAACAAGAATTGTATGGTATTCATGGATTTTGCCGAGGGGAGCTTGCTTCCTTCAGGGAATAGATGATCCTGTACTGCCAAGAGAGTCGGTGCTACCTTTTTAAATGTTTTCTCAAACTCACTGACCCCTTTTGCCTGTATATAGGGAGAGAGTCCCAGAACGGAGCCAAATATGAGAAATTTTCTTCTTTTCATTACGCTGTCTTTACATTGATTTTTTTATTATAGCCACCCATTTGTGCACTTCGGGTGCAACAGACTACACATACCTTACACAAGTTCTATATTATACTGCAACTGTCAAAAAAATATAAGGAGATACCGATGAAAAATTTCATTGTTAGTGCATTCATAGGTTTGTCAATGCTTGCTTTTACCGGCTGTACAAAGAATGACAGTGCGGAAGCAGAGGCTAAATGTTCAGCAAGTACTAAATGTGAAGGAGCAACAAAATGTTCTGGTGACAAATCAAAAGCTGTGACAACAAAATGTGATGCCAGTAAGAAATGTGGTTAATAAAAATGACCACTCTCTGTTTGGATTGAGTGATTCTAAGAGTTAGAGATACATTACAGAATACACTTATGTTTCACTCCATGACACCATTATTGTAAAGGATAGGACGATGATAAAATTACTCTTTGGGACACTCATAAGCTTGTCCCTGCTCTTTTTTACAGGATGTGAAAAGAAAGAAGAGACAAACACTGCATCTATGACAAAGTGTGAAGCCGGGAAATGTGATAGTGCTATGCAAAAATCGGAAGTACCTGCACAAAAGTTTAATGCAGATACGAAAGATGGTGACCACTAATCTCTTCTTCCTGTTCTCTGGAAAAGAGGACAGGCTTCTTTTTCTTTAACAGAATAATACACACACCTTACACATCTTTCATACTATACTTGTAACTGTAACAACAAACATAATTGTATATAAAGGAGTTACACATGCTAAAAGGTATCTATCCTCTCACCATAAATATATTAAGTAAGGGAAAAGACATTGCCTTACTTTTGGCCAGACTTACTATAGCCTATGGTTTTTACAATCCAGCGATGCAAAAGTGGTCAGACATGTCTAGTGTTGCCAGTTGGTTTGGTACCCTGGGTATACCCTTCCCTACGTTGAATGCCTATCTGGCGGCCAGTACAGAACTGTTGGGTGTTGTGTTATTAACATTGGGGCTTTTTACAAGACTTATCTCACTTCCTCTTATTGTAGTGATGGTTGTTGCCATTCTTACTGTACATTTAGGCCATGGCTTTTCTGCAGGAGACAATGGATTTGAAATTCCTTTATATTACATGCTGTTTTTGGCCATATTCGCTTCATTTGGAGCCGGAAAATTTAGCTTAGACCATCTTCTGTTTGGTGAAGAGCAATAACACAAAGGAAAAACGATGAAAAAATTACTGATACTACTTGGAGCAATGGCACTCACACTTACACTGGCAACTGCAGAGGGGAAATGTGGTAAATGTGACAGCAGTNTGATACTACTTGGAGCAATGGCACTCACACTTACACTGGCAACTGCAGAGGGGAAATGTGGTAAATGTGACAGCAGTAAAAAAACTGAAACAAAATGTGACAGTGGAAAATGTGATAGCGGCAAAAAAACTGAAACAAAATGTGACAGTGGAAAATGTGATAGCGGCAAAAAATCCGGGGACAAGTGTGAAAATGATAAAAAAGCACCAGTCAAAGGTAAATGCGGCAAAGGTAAATGTGGGGAATAATCTACACATAATACCTCTTTTTCAAGTCTCCTCTACCTCAGGGTATAGGGGATTTACCTTTCTTGTATAAATCTTTGTATAATGTATCTATCAATTCAAGAAGGATACTAATGCGACATCTGCTTATCAGTCTCATACTACTACTCTTCTTTTCTGGCTGTGAAGACAAAGAACAGCAAGCTAGAGAGCAAGCCGCACGTGATGCAAAAATAGCACAACAAGCTAGAGCAGAACTGCTTGCAGAACTACAGGCAAAAAAAGACTTCTCCGATAATAATGCATCCAAACTTCATAAAATGGGTATCCATATGGAAGAGGGAACCATCACCATAGATACCAATAAGACTAAAGATTTTTTTCGGGCATTGAATCAAAAAATGGGTGAACAAATGAAAAAACTCTCTGATGATATGAAAAAAGGCATGGTTGAAACAAAAGAAGCCGGCATTGAGATCAATGAACAACACATCCATATTGACCTCAATAAAACACATGATATGCTGATAAACTGGGGCAAACAGATACAGGTTTTTGTAGAAGAGTTTGATGAAATGGCAAAAACATTAGAGACAAACAATACCAATACGACAATGAAAGGAATATAATGCAACCGATAGATATGAACTCAGATGAATTTCAAGCTGAATTGGAGAAGACATGGACCTTTGTAGAGAAGGTAAACAACCAGTTCGGTTTTGTTCAAAACCCCAATGAAGAGGTCAACGAAGGTGTGGCAATGGGGCTTGCACGCAATAAACTCATCTATGGTAAGCGGTTTTGTCCTTGCTTTATGGTGATAGGAGAGACCAAAGAGGAACAAAAATCAGCAGACAACCGTATCTGCCCATGTACTCCTGCTCTGGAAAAAGAGATCCCTGAAGATGGTACCTGTCACTGTGGGATATTCTGTACCCCGGAATACGCTCAAGCACAAGCACAACACGATGCCATAGAAGAGGTCGTACATCAACACTCAGGTGGCTTAACAAAAGAGCAAGCAGAAACGCTTCTGAAAGAAGAACAACTTGACGGAGATGAACTTGAAGCACTTATAGAAGCAAAAAACCTGGGTATGATCGATTTTACCCTTGTGGATACAAGAGAATACATGGAGTACCAAATGGAACATATCGTAGGAACGGACAAACTTGTACCCACCTCACAATTCTATGCCAAAGTAGAAGAAGAACTCGCAGGCCTCAAAAAAGAACCTATCATCGTTTACTGCCACTCAGGAAGCAGAAGCTATCAGGTACAACACGCTATGAAAGGCCTGGGTTTCGAACATGTATGTAATCTACGTCCAGGGATCATCGGATTCTCAGGAAAAACACAAAGAGGTTAGCCCAAAAGCTTTTCCAGAGGAATTATTTCCTCCCTCTTCTGAAAAGAGGAAGCCCTTACTCCTCAAAAAAATCATAACCATAACACTATCATTTAGCCAACGACAGTCCTTTGCATTTTTTTTGGTTCGTTTTTCTATTTGTTGCATCAACAAATAAAACAAGGAATATAAAGAAATACAAAATGATGATAATTTAGGGAAATATTAAAAAAGGGGATGAGGGGCCAAAGCCCCTCAAGAAATAGTCAAGTAAGACTTATTTAGCAAGCGCAGCTTTAGAAGCTTCCGCTACTTTTGTAAAACTTTCAGGAGCATTCATTGCCATATCAGCAAGAATTTTTCTGTCAAGTTCGATATTTGCAAGTTTAAGACCATGCATGAATGTTGAATAGTTCATTCCATTTAATCTTGTAGCTGCATTGATACGAACGATCCAGAGTCTTCTGAAATCTCTCTTTTTTTGTCTTCTATCTCTGTAAGCATATACTAATGAACGCTCGAGTTGTTCTTTTGCTTTTCTGAAGTGTTTTCTTCTACCGCTGTAGAACCCTCTAGCTTGTTTTAATAGTCTTTTATGACGTCTGTGTCTTACAACACCAGTTTTTACTCTCATGGTTTTTCCTTTACCTTAGACTTGTACTGTAACTTTTTAAAAGCCAGTTTTAGTAGGTGTCAAACATTCTCTCTGTTTGAACTTGCCCCTAATCGGGGGAATGTCTCTGTCAAAGAATGATTAGTTAATCATCTCTTTAATGTTTTTTGCATCAGCAGGGTCAACGTGCTTAGGACTTCTCATACTTCTGTGATGTTTACCATCAACTTTAGAAAGGATGTGACTTCTGTACGCCGTACCTCTTTTGATCTTGCCGCTTTTTTTCACTTTAAAACGCTTTACAGCGCCTTTAACACTTTTCATTTTTGGCATATGCTTACTCCCGTATGGATTTTTTCGACCAAACGTACATTTAGTAGAAAATGGGACGGTATTATACCCAAACTATCTAAAATATTTATAAATCCGTTCACTACCGATATCTCTAACCCTATTTGTGATAGAATCTATCTATTAAAAATGAGGGCAGGCGTAGTGGATAGAGTGACCGAAATACTTTCTCAAAAAAAGAAACTTTTAACAGAAGTTTATTTTGATCTGCAACTGCATTTTGAAGAAAAATACGGGAAAGATGCCCTTGTCCTAATGGAGATAGGTACTTTTTTCGAAGTCTATGAAGTCAACAATGATGAGATGAAAGTAGGTAAGGCCAAAGAGATCGCCGAACTCCTCAACATACAGCTCACACGCAAAAGCAAAGCTGTGTTGGAAAACTCAGTTTCAAACCCTCTTCTTGCGGGTGTCCCTGCTGTCTCATTGGACCGTTATCTCTCCCGACTCATCTCTACCAAAAAATATACCATCATCGTCGTCAAACAGAAAGGCGAGATGCCGAATATCAAACGCTATGTCTCCAACATCATCTCTCCGGGTACAAACTTTGAGTACCTGAGTGAACCCTCTGAGAACAACATCGTCTCTCTGCTCATCGATGAAAACAGCGGTATCTTCTCTGTAGGCTATGCTGCTATAGATGTGAGTACGGGTAAAACCATCTGTAACGAGATACACTCCACCCGAGATGACAAAACCTATGCTTTGGATGAAGCGTTCAACCTTTTGCAAACCTATACAACTTCAGAGGTGATCATTACACTGGACAGCAAAGAGATAGACAAAGAGTGGATCATTCACTATTTGGAGCTCGAGTCTCTGCACTACTCTCTCAATACAAAACGTTTTAAAATACAATTTCAAAATGAACTCTTTACCCGAGTCTTCAACATCAACTCTTTCCTTTCGAGCATTGAATATCTAGACCTTGAAAGGCACCCATATACCACGGAGTCTTTGGCAGTACTGATCGACTTTATCATCGAACATGATGAGAGTATCATAGAGAAGATGAATAAGCCCCAGTTCCTGGGGAATAATCGTTATATGTATATAGGCAACAATGCCATGGAACAGCTTTCAGTGATCTCTCGTGATCCTTCTGACATCACGTTGCTTGACCTGATCGACAAAACGTCCACCGCTTTTGGTAAACGACTTCTCAAAGAGCGATTGCTCAACCCTATCTGCGATAAAGAATTACTTGAAAAACGCTATGATCTTACAGAACTGCTACTGCCGAGCATCAATCGTTTTGAGACACACTTAAAGCAGATCTATGACCTTGAGCGTATTACACGGCGAATTAAACTGCGTAAATTGCATCCCGTAGAACTCACCTACATTGCTATGTCCTTGGACGCCATCCTGAAACTGCTTGATGATGCTCAAAACAATGGGCTTGAGATAGAGGGTAACCTCTATGATGAGACACAAGAGATGCGGAAAGTATTAAATGACACGTTTGAACTGGATATCTGTGCACGCTTCCGTATAGAACAGATCAATGACAACCTGTTTAAAGATGGTGTGTATCCTGCGATTGACAGCATTGTCAAAAGTCAACAAAAAGAAGTCAACAAAATGGAAGATGTAGCCGCACATGTTGAATCACTCTTTGACCAAGACAAACTATTCTCAGGTACTGCCAAATATACAACGGTCAATTATCTTGAAAGCGAAGGGTATTTTCTCAACCTTACAAAAAACCGTTTTACCCTGATAGAAAAGTCTCTCAAAGAGTCCTTTGTGACCATTGACAACGAGCATCACTTTTTTAAAGACTTTCACTATAAATATTTAAAAAATGCCGTCAAAGTACAAGCACCGCTTTTTGAAGAGATCACAAGAAACTATGAAGCCTCTCAGGTCAAACTTGTGTCCCTTGTCAAACAGCGCTATATAGAGAGTCTTGATCTACTTGAAAACAGGTTCTCTTTACTGCTTGACAAGCTGATAGTCTTCATCGCTGACATCGATGTTGCGATCTCCAATGCAAAATGCAGCAAAACGATGAACCTCTCCCGTCCGATCATAGAAGAGGGTAATTTCTATGAGGCCACAGCACTGCGCCATCCTATTATCGAGTCCAATGATGAAAGAGGGATCTATGTGCCCAATGATGTGTTTTTAGGCCAAAACAATGGTACCACACACAATCACATTACCCTCAATGCCAGTAACGGAGAGGATGTACTAGGCACGCTTCTGTATGGTATTAACTCTTCAGGAAAATCCTCATTGATGAAAAGTATAGGGATCTCAGTGGTACTGGCACAGGCCGGTTTTTTTGTACCTGCGGTGGAACTTCGTTTTGGTCTCTATGACAAACTCTTTACACGCATCGTTTCACAAGACAATCTTTACAAAGGGTTGTCAACCTTTGCCGTGGAGATGATGGAGCTCAAAAACATCTTTAACCGTGCGAATGAGCGCTCTTTGATCTTGGGGGATGAGATAAGCCAAGGGACGGAAACAGAATCTGCGCTTGCGATCGTTTCAAGTGCTATACTCAAACTTATTTCATTGAGATCGACCTTTATCTTTGCTACACACTTGCATCAGTTAGGAAATATACCTCAGCTTCAAAATATGAAACAGCTTATCTTCCTGCATTTGGGGATCAAGTATGATGAGAGTAATGATACCCTTATCTATAACCGTGTACTGCAGTTAGGTATGGGGGATAGTCTTTACGGACTGGAATTTGCCAAATCGCTCCATATGGACAGTGAATTTCTCAACATGGCACAGACCATACGAGAAAACCTGAACAATAGTGGAAGCGACATTAAAAAACTGCGTAAACAAAAAAGCAGTAAATACAATAAAGACCTTTACCTCAGTAAGTGTGCCTTATGTGAAGAGAGTGTAGAAGATGTCCATCATATCGCTGAACAGAAGCATGCAAATGAAGAAGGACAGATAGACCACTTCCATAAAAACCACAAATACAATCTCATCCCTCTATGTAAATATCATCATAATCTGGTACATGAAGGGAAGATCAATATCTCTGGATTTATCATGACAAGTGAAGGGTTAAAACTGCATTATGAAATCAAGAGCTAAAGCTCAGTGCATGTGAGGAATTAAATTCCGAATCGTACAAAGATTAACGCAAACCAAAATAGGTTTAGCGTATTTTAGGTTTTGAGAGATTGTAATAAATCTATTGTTACTTTTTAAGTGGGGTTACATACATATTGATATAACGTCCCTCTTGTGTAGGTTTACTCTCCAGGTTTCCGATATCTTCAAGCATAGGCCAGACACGGTTAAGAACATCTACCCCCCATTCAGGGTTTGCCATCTCACGTCCTCTAAGGAACACACGAAGTTTTACATGCTTTCCTTTTTCCAGGAACTCTCTGGCATGTTTCACTTTATAGGCGATGTCATTTTCAGCGATTTTACAAGAGAACTTGACCTCTTTGACATCTATCGTCTTTTGCTTCTTTTTTGCTTCTTTTTTCTTTTTCTCAAGTTCGTATTTATGTTTGCCGTAATCCATAATTTTAGCAACAGGAGGTTTAGCATCAGGAGACATAAGAACAAGATCTAAACCTTTCTCTTCTGCTATTTGCAGTGCTTCAGACTTAGAAATGATACCAAGTTGTTCGCCATCATCACTTAGTACTCTAAGTTCATTGACCCTAATAGCATCATTCATGATGACATCATCAGCTTTTTTTCTACCTCTGTTTCTATCGTGTTGTTTACTCAAATTTTACCTTCTTGAAGTTGTTGTGTTAATTTTACCATAAATTCTTCTTGCGTAAGATTATACTGTTCTTTGGCTCTTCTGTCACGAATTGCGACCGTTTTATTTGCCACTTCTTCATCACCAATGATCACTACGTACGGCACACGCTGCTTTTCTGCGTTACGTACACGTTTGTTAAGAGAATCATTTTTGTCATAGACTTCAGCATCCATTCCCTCTTGCACCAATCTTTTCTTAAGTGCATAGGCATAATCTGCATGTGTATCAGCGATAGGAACAAAAATGACCTGTACCGGAGCCAGGAAGAAAGGGAACTCCCCGGCATAGTGCTCCGTAAGGATACCAATGAAACGTTCAAATGATCCCAAGATCGCTCTGTGTATCATCACCGGTTTCTTACGGGTGTTGTCATCTCCAACGTACTCAACCTCAAAACGTTCAGGGAGATTGAAATCTACCTGTATCGTACCACACTGCCATTTACGTCCAATCGCATCCGTGATCTTAATGTCTATCTTAGGGCCATAAAATGCACCCCCACCTTCATCGATGGTAAATGGTAGATTATTGCCATTCAGTGCATCTTTGAGACCCTGTGTTGCCAATTCCCATACATCATCATCACCGATCGCTTTTTCCGGCTTGGTTGCGACTTCCATCGTATACTCAAATCCAAAGAGTTTCATCACTGAATCCACAAACTCTACGACGTCAAGGACCTCAGCAGCGATCTGGTTTGGTTCACAGAAGATATGTGCATCATCCTGCGTAAATTCACGTACACGTAGAAGCCCGTGTAGAACACCCGACTTTTCATGACGATGCACTACACCATACTCATAATAACGTAACGGAAGATCACGATAACTTTTTGGTGTCTGTTTAAAGACTTGGATATGCCCTAAACAGTTCATCGGCTTGATCCCATACTCCTGTTCATCGATCGTCGTAAGGTACATATTTTCACCGTAACATGCATAATGCCCGGAAATTCTCCACATATCCGCCTTAAGGATCTCTGGTCCTCTTACAGGTTCATAACCGCGTGTAAGGTGTGCTTTGTGCAGGATACTCTCTAACTTATAACGGAGTTTTGCACCTTTTGGCATCCAGAACGGAAGCCCTGGACCTGCTGCGTCATTGAACATAAAGAGTTCCATCTCATGACCTATCTTTCTATGGTCACGCTTTTTAGCCTCTTCAAGCATCTCCAGGTGTGCTTTCAGTGTCTCTTTGTCTGCAAAAGCCACACCGTAGATACGTGTCAGCATCTCTGCATTTTCATCACCGCCAAGGTATGCCCCTGCCACACGTGTCAGTTTGAAGTTATGCAAGAAACGGAGTGCCGGTACGTGAGGTCCACGACAGAGGTCTTCAAAATCACCCTGCTTATAGATAGAGAGCGTATCATCTTCGATACGAGACATGACCTTTTGTTTCAGATCATCATCAGCAAACTTTTCCATCGCTTCGGCTTTGCTCATTTCGTACTTTTCGATCTTGTACTTCTTCTTGATGAGCTCTTTCATCTTCTTTTCGATCGCTTTAAGATCATTCTCACCTATCTGCTGATCGACTCTGAAGTCATAGTAGAAACCTTCATCTACCACAGGACCGACAAAGAACTGTGAGTTAGGATAAAGTTCTGTGATAGCCTGGGCCATAAGGTGCGCTGTAGAGTGACGTACTATCTCTAAAGAAGCTTCGGAATTGTCATACTCTATAGGTGTTGCTGTACAGTTTTCTCCTGCACTCTGTGTATCAATAATATTGCCTTGGTCATCTATATAACCGATAAGATTTTCACTCAAATTAACCCTTTGTGTTATCGCCGCCTACTATGCAGCGTTAAAAATGTGGCTATTATAGCCAAAAGTTGGATAGAAAGAAATTAATGGAAGAAAGAGGCGGATTTTTCGCACAGGCACATCCTTAATCATTCAATATTTTTATCAGCCCCATTGGTGCATAGGCAGCCATAGGACCGCCTGCTACCCATTTTTTCATTGCAAGTTTTCCCCGTAACGCATAATTACTGCCATCATCTGTGTCTCTTATGTCATCACAGTATTTCAATAATTCTTGTGCTTGCTCCATGTCATTGTCTGTAAAGTTTTTTAATAGATAGTGTGTACGTATTTTGAGTATATCTTTTTCGTTGAGTTGATAAGTTTGTGCGATATAATCCATCACTCCCATAAAGTAGCCAAAGATCATTGCATGTTTGTTCTTGTCATCAAGCAAAAAGGGATTATTCATCTTGGGCATAGCAAGAGAGGCCTCAGTAAAGGCACTTAACTCTTCATATATTTTTTCATAAGGTACTGTATCTTTCGTTTTGAGAAAGTCAAATAGTCCCAAAATAACCCCTGTAAATCAATTTGATATAGAAACTATAGCATAAAAACGTCACATTATATCAAATAATATTGTGTAATACAAAATAAATATCAAGATGTGAAGTTAAGAAAAGTTTTGGAGGATAATCAATGGTATAAAAAAAGTAAGTGGTGATCACGATTGGACTTGAACCAACGACTTCTTCCATGTCAAGGAAGTACTCTACCAACTGAGTTACGCGATCATTGAACAAAACAGAGATGTTTTGCAGGTTGAAAGTATAGCCAACAGATACTTAAAAATGAGGCG
The DNA here is from genome assembly GCF_030347995.1 of Sulfurovum xiamenensis. Classification (NCBI taxonomy): domain Bacteria; kingdom Pseudomonadati; phylum Campylobacterota; class Epsilonproteobacteria; order Campylobacterales; family Sulfurovaceae; genus Sulfurovum; species Sulfurovum xiamenensis. The sequence goes on along the minus strand of NZ_JAQIBC010000004.1, from coordinate 93,257 downwards.
ACTTAGTCCTCACAGACCCAGGCGCTCTCCGAACAGAGTCTATCTAGATACTCACTTGCTTCGCTTTTCCCTGCAATCAACGCTTTTTTAAAGTTGTCATAGGCTTTCATTTTATCATGCGTGATACCCTCTCCCCATGCATAGAGTACAGCTACATTGACCTGTGCAGCATTGTCACCCATACTCGCTGCTTTTTGAAACAGTTCAAACGCCTTTTGCTGATCCTGCTTCACCCCTTTGCCTTCCATATACAAGGCAGCAAGATTGTTATAGGCCTGTACAATACCTGATTCTACGGCTTTCTCATACCAGTATCGTGCTTTTTCATATCCATGAGCATCTGTCTCTCCGGCACTATGATAGAGTTGTGCCAAATTGTACTGTGCAGGTCCATTGCCCTGTTTTGCCGCTTTTTCATACCATTTTTTAGCTTTGTCAAGGTCTTTCTGGACACCTTTTCCATTCGCATAGATAATCCCGACATTGTACTGTGCTTTTGCATCATCTTTTTTAGCCAAGGCATAAAAGGTATTCAGAGCTTTGATGTAACCGCCATTGTTATAGTCTTCTACCGCCTGATTGAAATCATTGGCAAAAAGAGTGACTGTAGCGATGATAAACATAGATAAAAATTTCATAACTTCCTCTTTAAACTAACAGATTGATTATATCAGGGTCTCAGCAACAAACGTCTTAGTTACCTTGCCGCCAAATCTATACACACCCTCTTCATAACTTACATACAGTTCCTCTCCGCTTGTAGGATACACCTTCATCTTATCAGAAACTTTACCCTCTTTATGACAACGTATAAAACATGCGACCATCCCAGTCCCACAGGCCAAGGTTTCATCTTCCACCCCACGCTCATAGGTACGGACATATAGGGCATCATCTTTCACTGTACAGATATCTATATTTGCATTATATTTATGACGTAAAACACGTGCCTCTTCGATATTGAACTTATCTATATTGTCTCTTACGGCTACAAGATGAGGCACCCCCGAATTGATCAGCCACCAATTTTCACCATACTCTTCTATCTCTTGACTTATGATATCAGGCGGGACCATATCACTCACCACATAGAGTCCATTAATGGTGGCACGTATCACACCTGCACCGGTGAGGAACTCAGCCTTATTGTCTTTGGCAATACCTTTTTCCAGCGCAAAGTGCGCTACCGCCCTGCTCGCATTACCACACATATCTGCCACACTTCCATCTGCATTGTAAAATTCCCATTCAAAGTCATACTCAGGATGTGGCAATACCACTACAAGACCATCTGCCCCTACACCATTTTGCCTATGGCAGAGTTTTTTGGCAAGTTCTGACCTATCGGCCTTTTTTTGTGCCACGAACATTACAAAATCGTTACCGCTGGCTGAATATTTAGTCACTGTCATTCAATATCTCCTCTTTTACCCGTTCACATTCTTTTTCTAATTGTGTAAGTGTACCACTATTATCTATAACATAGGTAGCAAGTTTACGTTTTTCTTCTACAGGTATTTGTGCCTTTATACGATTGAGTGCTTCTTCTTTCGTATACCCTTCCCTCTGCATAAGGCGTTCAAGCTGTTGTTCTTCTGTCGTATAGACCACTAACGATTTTTTTATAGGGTATCGTTCATTTTCAAAAAAGAGGGGAATATCTATAAAGTAGGGCTTTCCTAGCTTGTCCTGTTCGATAGAAAGACGCTCGATCTCATCATAGATCAGCGGATGGAGCAAAGCTTCAAGTACTTTACGTTGAGTGTTATCGGAAAAGACAATGGCTCCCAACGCCTTTCTGTCTACCTTCCCCTCATGTACCAACGCTTCACCAAACCTCTCCGCTATCGCTTCATGCTGTTCATCCAGTATCTTATGGGCGATCTTGTCGGCATCTATGATATGAAACCCGGAAGCTTCAAGAAGTTTTACGGTAGAACTTTTTCCCGTAGCGATACTCCCTGTAAGGGCGATAGCATACTTAAAAGCCATTACCATTTTCTATAAGACTGAAGTTGCATTTTGTCATAACCGTAGATATCATCTCTAAACTGCAGCACGCCATCATAATCTACATAGGCAGTCAGATACACCACATCCACAGGAACCCTCTGCGTTAAAGCCAAAAACTCTTTTCTTTTGCCCTTGAGTCTCTCCTGTGCCTTCTCAAAATCTATCGTGTCATTAAACGTAGAGAATGTCTCCAAAAGTTCTATGGGTTTAGAAAGACGGATGCAGCCGTGACTGAATGCTCTGACATTGCGATTAAAAAGGTTTTTTGTCGGGGTATCATGCATATAGACAGAGAACTGGTTTGGAAAAAGAAATTTCACTTTTCCCAGAGCATTATGATATCCCGGTGTCTGCGCAAAGCGATAGGGAACGTTTTTGCTGTAACGGTATTGCCCCCAGTTTACAGAGCTTGCATCCACTTTTTGCGCATCTTCTCCCCAGCCTGTATAGATCTCTATCTTCTCTTTTTTCATGGCATTGGGATCTCTAAATATCTTAGGGATCATCTCTTTTTGGATAATGCTCTTAGGTACGTTCCAATGCGGGTTAAGCACAATGGTCCGTACCGTATTGGAGAAGACCGGTGTAGGATTTTTTCTTGTTCCTGTGATCACTTTCATCTGCAGACGTAAGGCCTTATCTTCTTCAAAGAAGAGTGTAAATGCAGGGATATTGATAATAATGTGCCGTTTTGCATTGCGTTCATGAAGCCATTTGATACGGTCAAGGTTTAAACGTATCTGTTCAATACGCTTTTCGATCGGCACATTCAGTGCTGCCATGGTCTTAGCACCAATGATGCCTTCAGCTTCCAGACCATGACGCTTTTGAAAATGCACAACAGCCTCTTTTAAACAGCTATCATACAGATCCCCCTCCTTACTGTTACAGCTGCCATAATCTCCTGTGATACGTACTCTTTTTCTTAAAAGGGGAACAATCTCATGGGATTCACCCGGCTTAAGCACACCTTTGAACGCTATGATAGGCCATCCCCCATTTTTTTGTATCTCCAGGTACTTGATGAGTGATGCCTGAAGCGCTTTATAGTGGTACTCTTTGGGTACTGACTGGGCAAACAACTCCGATAAACTACCGCTCATTGCTGCCGTTTCAAGCAGAGAAAGTGGACTAAACCCGGGTCTGTAGGTCACCCATCCTGCATGGATTCCCTCTGCTTTCAGATTGTAAAGCCTATCTTGAAATGCACCCCAGTTGATACTGCCATATAGCGTATAATCAGCATACCCTTTATAGAGTTGTGACATTTTAAATTCGAGGTCTACTTTTTGAGACAATGTCCCATTCAAGCCATAAATATCTTGGGCTTCTCTCTCCAGATCAACGGTATCCCGATAGAGTCTGGAGGTTATATCGAGGGTTTTATCTTGCTTTATTTGCCTAAAAAGTTCCTGACTGAAGGTAGAGAGAGAATTCTCATCTATCCAGACAGGTACAAAGAAAAGCCGTGTATAGAGCTGTTTTAAAAAACTATTTGAAGGTTCTGTCTCCAGTGAATTGATCATGACTGTTGATGCCGCTTCATGAAATTCCAAATGGGTATTTGCACTCGCACCCTGGGTAAACATTAAAACAGCCATAAGTCCAAAGCGTATAGATAGATCTCTTATTCTCTGTTTAATTTTTTTCATTGACCTTCCCATTCTATCTTGATCAGATATGAGTATATCAAAAAATTATACCAAAATAGTTTTCATCCCAAAGAGGTGTGATCTAAAAATAGTAATTTACAAACATCCTAAGATTTTGGAAAGCAAGATCTCCATTTTCGACATCGGAGTAAATGGCTGAAAAATTGAGTCTATCACTATATGCATATCTCATCCCAATGTCATATTCCGTCGCATGGTTTTGTTCTCCTGCATGTGCATCTATATTGGCTATAAAGTTTAATCCTTCTGCTCCTATGGTAGATGCATCCCACGTGATGGCATAAAGTATAGTCTCTCCATCCGGTCCTTCTTCTCTCAAAGTATTATGCTCTGCATTGGTGAAGAACGGTCCACCGCCAAAAAAGTTGTCTGCCGCACTACCATGGACTTTATTATAAGCGATGGTCGTTGTAACTCCTACCTTCTTCACACCAAAAGATGCTGCGACTCCGTAAACAGTCGAGCTCTCTGTGTGATCATAGTCCTGAAAACTATACTGGAGTGCAGCACCATAGGTAAACCTATCGGTTTCATCTTCATAATTGGCTTCCAGATAGCTTATCTTCACTCTATCTTTCAAATGATAGAACCATCCGGAGAGTATCATTTTACTCACACCTTCATAGGTTATACCCAGTATTTGCATGCCCGCATTGTCATTGATATCGCTAAATGTGCCAGGTGTTTCACTGTCAACACCTGACCATTTTTGTACATGTGAAAGAAAGATGGTTGTATCTTTGAGCGAGGTATTGAGCAGTGTCAAAGCCTCAAATGTATTGGGGACCATTCCTATATCATCACTATCCGAAAAAGGGGTATCAAAACTCTGTCGTCCAAAAAAAAGTGTAGTGTCTGAAAATTTACCTTTCAGATAGACTTCACCCAGGATGGCATAATCTTCATTGTTTTTATCAAAGAAAGCAATACCTTCAAAACCCTCTTTCCCATTACCATGAGATGTAAAAAGCGTTGCACCTGCCTGTAGGACGTAATAGGGCGCTGTTTCAAAGTGCAGTTTAACTCCCAGTGCAAATTCCGTGTCTGTGTCATTGTCTGTTTCATGGCTTTGATACCCCAGTCTAACCATACCGTCAGACTTGGCATTGGATAGTACATCACTTAATGTATCTGCATATATATTAATACTCATTATCATAATTAAAAGTAAAAAACCGGTTATTTTCTTTTTCATCTTTTAGCTTAAGTGTTAGTTCTCTATTTGTTCTACTTCTATTTTGCCTGCTTCATCTGCACGCAATGCGATAAGTGTTGAACCTACTTCTATCTCCATCGTCTGCTTGGCAATAGAACACCCTTTGACAAAAAGTGTTTCACCACGCATCACTCCAAATGAGGTCAGCCTGTCTTTTAGTGCCTTGTCTGCATGGACCTTTATGATCTCAGCTTTGTCACCTTTATGTAATTCACTCAATACCATCTTACACTCCTGTAATCATCAGCGTCACACGGTACGCTATAAAACTTAGTATCCATGCTGTAGCGGTGGTCATGAAGAACAGATAGACAAGATACTTCCACCCTCCTGCCTCTTTGGCAAAGACCATAGAAGCAGCCAGACAAGGCAGATAGAGCATCACAAATACGATAAATGCTATTGCCGCAGCAAACGGTATGTTGGCCTTGATCTGCTCTATCAGTCCTTCATTTCCTTCATCTACCTCATCCCCAAGCGCATACAATACCCCCAGTGTAGAGACAACCACTTCCTTGGCTGCCAATCCTGTCTCCAAAGCTACGGCCATACGCCAGTCAAATCCTAGTGGCGCAAAGAATGGTTCGGAAGCATGTCCTATCTTTCCCAGGTAGCTTTGTTCCAAGTGGAGCATGGAGAGCTCATTGCTGAGTTGATTTCTTGTATCCTCATGAGCTGCTTGTGCTATCTTTGTTTGATACTCTGTTTCAAGCATCTCATTTTTAGGATAGTTACTTGCGAACCAGATCAGTACAGATGCTGCCAAGATGAAAGTTCCCGCTTTTTTTAGATAAGATTTTGCCTGGCCATACACCGTATGCCAAATGAGTTTGAATGAGGGCATACGATACTTTGGCATCTCCATAACAAAAGGTTCATCTTCACCTTTAAAGACAAATACTTTAAGTACTTTCGCTGCCACTAAGCCCAGAATCGCACCGGAAATATAGATAACAAACAAGATATTCCCTGCCTGTTCTTGTGCAAAAAATGCGCCTGCGAACAAGACATAAATAGGAAGTCGTGCACCACAACTCATAAAACCTATAATAAAGAGCGTAATCAGCCTGTCCTTCTCGTTTTTAAGGGTACGTGCTGCCATATAAGCAGGTACTGAACATCCGAATCCTGTGACCAGAGGGATGAAACTTTTACCATGCAACCCGAACTTATGGAAAAATCCATCCAGCAAAAAGGCTACCCGACTCATATAGCCTGTGGTCTCAAGTAATGCGATACCCACAAAGAGAATAAGAATATTAGGCAGGAACATGATGACTGCCCCTACACCGGCTATCATCCCATCTGCAATCAAGGAACTTAATTCACCCTCTCCCAAGACCGATTTAGCCTGATCTCCAAGCCAACCAAAAGCTGCATCAATATAATCCATAGGTACAGAGCCTAGCTCAAACGTAAGCTGAAACAATCCCCACATAAAAAACAAGAAAAGCGGTATACCGAGGATCTTGTTGATGAGAAGATTGTCTATCTTCTGGGTAAGATTTTTTGCTTTCATCCCTTCCACAGACATCACTTCCATCTTTGCCCCTTTGGCAAAAGCAAAATGTTCATCCGCGAAGATCTCATCCAAGTCTTTGGTGTTATTGTGCAGATAGAGATGGTTCAAAGCTTCTCTTACGATAGGCAGCATCTCTATCCAGATAGGTTCATCGTGCATTTTCTTATACACATCTGCATCTTCTTGCAGTAACCTTACGGCCAGATGGCGATAAGGAAGTGTACTTTTATAATTTTTCTCTTTTAAAAAGGTAACAATAGATTCTATCTCTTCTTCTATAGGGTCACTATAGACAACCTTTGAGCCTGTCTCTTCTCTCTCATACACTTCAATAATAGCTGCTTTCAGCGCGTCAATACCTACTTTTTGCGAAGCAGAGGTTTTAATACATGGTACCCCAAGTATGGCAGAGAGTTGTTTTTCATCTATTCTAATGCCTTCTTTGCGTGCCTCGTCATCCATATTGAGGGCAACGATCACTTTCTTACCCGTTTCAAGCAGTTGTGTGGTAAAGAGTAAATTTCTCTGAAGGTTCGTAGAGTCCACGACATTAACGATGATATCATACTCATCACTTTGTAAAAAGCTCTTGGTGACTTTCTCTTCTATCGTATATTCCGTTAAGGAGTATGCACCCGGGAGGTCAATGATATGTATCTCATAGTCCTTGCAGCTGACCTCATCACAAAATGTAAATTCTACTTCTGTTTTATCTACGGTGACACCTGAAAAGTTACCTACTTTCAGTGTGGCATTGGATATGGCATTAATGAGTGAGCTTTTCCCTACGTTTGGCTGTCCTGCCAATGCTATGGTTATTTTTTCCACCTATTTTCCTTATGGAGTGTTATAACCTATATAAATGATAATAATTATCACTTATCTAAATTTTGATGAAGTATAGTCTACCTTCTCTTAAAAAAGTATTAAATTGAGAGTAATTATCAATTTAAGCATCCCACCATATTAAAATGGCAGACTTTTTAAAAATTCTGCGGCCTGACCACCCAATGCCTTATCAAGTTTTTCCTGTACCTTTTCGTCTATTTTATCCTTGATCAATGCAGAGGTATCTATCGTAATTTTTGGACTATTGACCGACCCTTTGATCTTTCCTCTTACCGTGTGTTCTTCATAGACGAATGAGAATCTGGCTGAATTGGTATTATTGGTCGTATTCATTCTTCCCTGCGTAATATCAATACTGCTTCTTGTCCCTATCGCATGTAATGTATAATCAATGATATTTTTGTTTATATCTGCATGAAACTTTGTCGACGAGAAGATCACACGTGCAGGATCTTTTCCTATCGCCAAGCTTATCATCTTGGTCAGATCATTTGGTTTGATCTGGAATGAGGCGATATCCAGATCTACTACACCTGATTTCTTCTTAAGGTTATAGTTTGCGTTCCCTGAAGCGGATCCTAAAAAGTTCCTCTTATGTCCAAGCGTTCCCAAAATATTTTCCAAAGGTACACTGCTGATCGTACTGGTGAGATCATCCCCTTTAAGGGTATAGTTGATCTTGCCTCCCAAAGAGGTCGTTGCACCCGTGACTTTTACGATTTTGTCTTTAAACAATTCCCCTTGCAAGAGAAGCGGTCCATAGAACTTTTTACCAATCAGAGGTTGCACTTCCTTTAGACTTGGAATGTCGATAGTATACGCACTTTTCAAGGTTTGATTTTCCGCGTCATAGACCATATTGTCAAACGTGATATCTCCCACGGAACTTTCCACTTTTGTATGGATCGTTCCTTTGCCCTCTTTGAATGTTCCTGAAGACTCTACGACCGCATTCATAGTGAATGCTTCGCCTGTCAATTTTTTCATTGCATCGGGCTGGGTTACCAGTTTGCTGCTTTTGAGAGTGAAAGTACCTTCTTCAGGGTCAAGGCTCGTAAAGTCTATATCACTGTCTATGGTTCCTTTCACGTATACAGGTAATCCGCTCAAGGCAAGTACCTTCTCGACAGAAAGCTCTGATATCTCTACTTTGGCTGTTTTGCTGTCATACGCAAACGCGACTTTTTTACCCAATCCTTCCGTTACACCGGAGATGCTCAGTGTATCCGTAAGATTGAGTGAGCCTTTGGCACTGACAGGTGTAGCTTTCCCATTCTTTGCCTTGGGGATCAATGTATTGATATCATGGACCAGGATATCGTACTCGGAGACCAGAGTATTTTGCTTCAGGTCATATTCGAATGAAGGAAGTGTGATATTGGTCAGTGTTGATTCGACTCTTGCATTTCCGCTAAGCAGTGCATTGTCTATCTCCCCTTTGGATTCAAAAGTAAATGTATTCTCTTCGGGGATCTTGTATCCTGCCATTTTTTCTACAACCTTAGGATTGAATACCCCTTTATCGACCTGTAGCTTATAGGCCCCGGACATCTCTTCCAACTCATCGAACACCAGGTTTCCGCTGAGTTCACCTTTTGCATAGTCAGGCTGTTTAAGAAAAGCAAGAAGCTTCTCCAGGGAAAGTTTCTCTAAAGTGACCTGAGCGGTTTCCCCCAACGCAAAATCGAGCACCCCTCCCAAAGAGCGGCTAGTTCCAGTCACAAGCGTGGCTTCCTCTTTCTTTTCTAACTTCCCTTCTACTTTGAAAGGGCCTGCCAGTTGATTCTTTGTCAAGATACGCATATCTTTCACATCCAGGCGGTAGACTGCTTTTGCTTCATCCGAAGCCATATCCATCACGGCATCTTTGATCTCTAAGGCAAAGAGGTTACTTTGTATATCACCCACCAATTGGGCACTTTTGCCTTCCAGTGTGGCATCCACTGTTCCTTCTACGTAACTTTTCTTAGGAAGGGTATAGTGATAGAGCTCTTTCACCAATGCCCGATTGAATATGGCTCTGTTCAGGACAATATGCCCATACCCGCTTGCTGCCTCTTCACCGATCTTAGGCATATTGATCTCAACATCTATCTTTCCTTCTGCCAAAGCAGGATACCCTACAAGCTGCAAGACTTCTGAAAAGTGTGCCCCTTTCATGTTGGCAATGATCTTCTGTGCAATCTCATCGATGAGATTGAAGCGGTAGTCTAATGCTGCACCAAGGGCCCTTCCTTTCCCCTCTACATAGATATCTTCGGAAACCCCTTTAAAGTTTCCTTTAATATCTACCTCTTTTAACTTGATCTCCTCATACGAAAAGCTGTCTGTTTTGATCTGATAGGTCCCTTCAAACGACTGGCTCCACAGCTTATGCTGTGTTGCTACATTGACAAAAGCCTGTTTGTTAATGACAAACTCCAGAGTGGATCTCCCCGAATCCAGCTTGAATCTGTTGACCTCAACAGGTAACCCTATATTCTCTTCTAACGTCTCTTTGACATAGGGCTTTAACAACTCATTCCCTTTTTGACTGAAAATGAAAAAAGAGAGGCCCGTTACAGTGAGCAATAGAAACAGTACTATCGAAAGTGTGATTTTAAGTATTTTATTCATGCCCTATTATACTAAAATAAACATAGAAGTGCTAGAATACCTCCATGCATTTTACATTCGGTTCACCTTATCTATTGGCGCTACTGTTACTCTTACCCTGTTTCCTTTGGTGTAAACAGTATAGTAAACCCTACTATTTCCCCAAGTTGGCATGGGTGACGCGACAGAGTCCTCTTTTGAGCTGGGAGCCATGGCTGAAAATGGCCCTGTTCACACTGATGGTCTTTGCCCTTGCAAAACCTTTTGTCTATGATGCGAGCTCGGATCAGCACAAAAAAGGACGGGACCTCGTCCTGGCTATTGATGCAAGCGGTTCTATGGCACAGAGCGGATTCCATGTGAAAGACCGATTTAAAACCAAATATGAAATCACCACCGAACTCTCCAAAGACTTCATAGCAAAACGCTTTGATGACAATATGGGGGTGGTTGTCTTTGGTACCTTCGCTTATACCGCTTCTCCTCTGACCTACGACCTTGAATCACTCTCGTATCTGCTTGAGATGACCAATGTCGGACTTGCGGGAGAGAGTACGGCCCTGGGTGATGCTATCATGCAGTCCATCCGTACCCTTTCTTATGGTGAGGCACAAAACAAAGTGATCATCCTGCTTACAGACGGATATCACAATGCAGGTCAAAGCTCGCCTAAAGAAGCCGTAAGTAAAGCCAAAGAGTTAGGCATCAAGATCTATACCATAGGAATAGGGAAAAAATCTGATTATGATGTCTCTTTGCTTGAAACCATCGCTAAACAAAGTGGAGCTAAGAGTTATGCCGCCTCTTCTGCAGAAGCCCTTTCCAAGGTCTACGACGAGATCAATGCCCTGGAACCAAGTGCGATAAGAAGTGAAAACTACCTCAACCAAAGAGTGCTCATACTCTACCCTCTGGTACTGGTGTTCATTCTGCTTTTACTCTGGGTACTTGGCACTAGAAGGAGTGAGAAATGACACTGCTTTATCCAAGCTTTTTATGGTTTCTGATCCCCTTGACTATACTCTTATGGAGCGGTTCACGCAAGCTGGTACAGATGGTACATCTCATCATCCTTATGCTTATCGTGCTCTCACTTGCACGCCCTGTCCAAGAAGAGGCCCTCCAGGAAGCAAGTATAGAAGCCAAGGACATTATCATTGCCCTGGATGTCTCATACTCCATGAAAGCTACGGACATCATTCCAACACGTTATGACTTTGCCAAAGAGACCATTGCTTCCCTTCTGGAGGAAAATCCGAGTGACAATATCATGCTCATTGCCTTTACAACGAACCCTTTACTGCTCTCTCCTCCTACCACGGATCATGCACTGATCAACATTGCTCTTAAAAATCTCAATCCAGAGTTCATCCTTACCAAGGGAACCTCTCTTGAAAAACTCTTTAAGAAACTTGCTGCCATGAAAATGGGTCATAAAAACCTTATACTTATCACCGATGGGGGAGAAGAAGAGGATCTTGAAACCCTGACAACAATACTGCAAACTTCGGATATCTCTTTAACGATTTTAGCATTGGGAACCACACAGGGAACCACCATCCAAAACAAGGACGGGAGCCTGCTCAAAGACAAAGATGACAACCTTGTCATTTCACGTGTCAACCCTCTTTTGGAATCACTCTCTTCCTCTGTCTCAGGTACTTACTTGACTGCCTCAAATACACCCAAAGCAACCGCAGAGAAGATCAATGATGCATTAACGGAGAGCGAGAATGAAGCACAACGTATAGAAAAGATGCAACGCCATTACCTCGAGCTCTATCAACTGCCTTTGGGACTGGCTCTTCTCTTGTTCCTTATGGTACATACACGTGCTGTCAAATACTTGCTCATACTCTTTACCCTTCTAGGGGTACAGGCTGAAGCTTCTATGCTTGACAACTACCATCTTAACCGTGCTTACAAAAACTACAAAGCCTCTGATCTTAATGAGACAAAAAAACAGATACAGCAGATAAAGCTCCGTTCTTTGCAGAGTCAAATGCTACTGGCAAATGTCTACTACAAACAGGGTGCTTTTAAAAAAGCGATCCAAACCTACAAATCTATCCGTTCTACTTCTCCAAAGATAAAGCAACAGCTCTATTACAACATTGGCAATGCCTATGCGATGCAAGAAGCATATGATAAAGCCAAAGTGTACTATACTAAAGTCTTACAGTTAGGTGAAGATCCAGATGCCGCACATAATCTACGTCTGGTAGCACTCCTTAGTGACCAAAAGAGTGCAGACCTTGGTATCGCCCACCCTAAATCACAAGACTCCTCTTCAAGTAAAAGTGAATTACAAGAAGATGATGATAAAGAGTCAAACAGTGAAGATGAACCCAGTTCAGGAAGCGGTGGAGGCGGAGAGAGCCAAACAAAAAAAGAGCAGGAGAAGAACAAGCTTTTAGATGCAGGAAAGCAAGAGCAGCACCCCCTGGGCTCTAAAGTCTATGAACTTATCAATAAAGGATATATACGTGAAACACAACCTTGGTAAAAGCTCATTACATCTTTTCTTTCTTCTTCTGAGCTTTCTTACACTTCAGGCAGAAGATTTTACCTATACATTTAATGTAGATCAACCGACGCCTTATGTCAAAGAGCCCGTTATGCTTACTCTTGATCTCAACCAAACCAACCATGATGTCGTTATGCTCTTTAACTTTGACATTAAAAAAAGTGAAGATTACACATTCCAAAGACTTGACATCCGTAAAACCGAGCATTATCATGATGCCAAAATACATTATGTCTATCTCATCTACCCTTTAAGATCTGGAGATATCAACATTACATTCGACCTCATCAAGAAAGTAACAACTGATGAGAGTCTAGCCTACAGTTTCTCCGGAGACAGAGACAATGTGAAGAAATTGGTGACCAAGGACACACCTTTCGACCTACCACCTTTACAACTACAGGTCAAGCCGCTTCCCGAGGGGACAGTGCTTGTAGGAAACTTTGCCTTGACCTATGAGATCAAAAAAAATCAAGCCAAAGCCTATGAACCTCTGCCTTTCCAGGTGAGTATCAAAGGAAAGGGTTATCCCCCGCTAGTAGAGACACTGCTTCCAAAAGAGGGGAACTTTACACGCTTTACAGAAAAGCCTATTGTGAAATCTGTAGCGACCAAAGGAGGAACACAAAGTACAGTGACCTACCCGATGGCACTTTCGCATGATCAAAGCTTTATCCTCCCACCTATCGTGCTCAAAGCCTTTGATCCTAAAACAGATAAAGGTTACATACTTGATATCCCTTCACAACATTTTGACATTGAACCAGTGGAGTCCCATGATTTGGTTGATACGGTCGATGCACCGGAGGCTGCAAAGGAAGAGTGGTCCTGGTTAAGTACACTTCTGGGTTACATCGTAGCATTTATTGCAGGGTATATCAGTGCGCTTAGCTGGAGATGGACTAAGAAAAAGAGACAAAAAGGGCACCACCCTTTGGTAGAGAAAATACGGAATTGTAAAGATGAAAAAGCATTGCTGCAGGTACTTATCGCAGCAGACAACAGGCATTTTAGCTCCAGTATAGAGAAACTGGAAGATTCTTTATATGGAAATGGTAAAATCAATTTGAATAAAGTTAAACAAGAGGCAGAAGAACAGATATGAATGAAAAGATAAGCACACTCAAAAAAGAGATAAGCAAAGCTGTGATAGGTCAGGAAGCGATGGTTGAGGGATTACTCATAGGATTGCTTTGTGATGGGCATATCCTTGTTGAAGGTGTACCTGGACTTGCAAAGACCACAACGATCAATGCGCTCTCACATGCCCTGGGATTAGAGTCCAAACGTATCCAGTTCACGCCTGACCTTTTGCCTTCGGATATCATCGGAGCACAGATCTATAATCCCCAAGACCATAGCTTCAGTATCAAAAAGGGTCCGCTCTTTACACACCTCCTCTTAGCGGACGAGATCAACCGTGCTCCTGCCAAAGTGCAATCTGCCCTGCTTGAGGTCATGCAGGAGAGACAGGTCACCATCGCAGAAGAGACCTTTAAACTTGAACGGCCGTTTCTGGTCATGGCAACACAGAACCCCATAGAACAAGAAGGGGTCTACGCTCTTCCAGAAGCACAGCTGGACCGTTTTATGATGAAGATCGTCGTACAACACAACAGTGAAGCCCAAGAGCTGGAGATCATGAGAAAAGCAGCCAGTAAAAGTTTTGGGGCAGTAGAGACTGTGTTGAGTGTAGAAGATCTCTTCGTCCTTCAAGAAGAGATAGGGAAGATCCACATCGATGAAGAGCTGGAACGCTATATGGTGCAGATCATCACTGCGACAAGAGAACCTCTCAGATTCGGATTAGATGAGATCGCTGAAAACATTATGTTCGGAGCAAGCCCAAGAGCCTCTATAGACCTTTACAAAGCAGCCAAAGCCAAAGCCTTTCTGCGTGGTAATGACTTTGTCACTCCTGCAGACATCGGGTATGTGATACACAATGTCCTTCGTCACCGTATTGTACTCTCCTATGAGGCCAGAGCCAAAGGTATACATGCAGATGAGATCATCACTGCTATCATTGAGACATTGCCGATTCCTTAATGCATACAGCCCTTAAAGCACTCCAACTCAAAGCCAGACACCAGGTATACACCCTGCTTAGCGGGCACAACCTCTCTAAGCTTCATGGAGAGGGGTATGATTTTTCTGAACTCAGAGAGTATCAGGTGGGGGATGACATCCGTAAGATCAACTGGACCATCTCGGCAAAGTTGGGTCGTCCGTATATCAAAGAGCTGCATGCCAACCGGGAACTCTCCGTCGTAGTGGCTGCCTTTATGGATGCCAGCCTCTATTTTGGCTCGGGAAATGCCAAACAGAAGAAGCTTACAGAAGTAGCCACTATCCTGGGCTATGCTGCACAACAGAACAATGACCTCTTTACAGGGGTACACTATACGCAGAAGCAATCCCATGCGACTCCGCCGACCAAGCAGCTCTATCACATAGAACAGTTCTCACAAACCCTCTACAGTGCGTCTGTACTCAATACTACCCTGGACCATAATGCTGCGATCCAAGACCTTTTCAAAAGACTGCACAAACCTTCACTTCTGTTTATTTTGAGTGACTTTTTAGAAGAGATGGACCTCTCTTTACTATCGCAAAAACACGAAGTGATTGCAGTGATACTCCGGGACAGAGAAGAAGAAGTGCCTAAAAAACTGGGTGAAGTTACACTCTCCCATCCACAAGATGGCAAAAAGATGGATACCTATTTTGGCCAAAGAAGTATAGAGCGGTATCTTACGAAACTCAAAGAGAATGATGAGAGACTGGGTGAGCATTTTGCCCACTATGACATCCGTTCTGTCAAGATATTCACAGATGACGAAGCCGTAAGCAAACTGGTGGGGCTGTTTGTATAGCCTATATATTTTAGCTTCAGATAAACAATAAGTAGACAAACACCACAAACAAGATCACATGCAGAAAACCTTCAAGCATATTGGTTTCCCCGTCATTAAAGTTCACGATACTCACAAGCAGGGTTAATCCCAGCATCACCCCTTGCACCGGTGTGATAGCAAGGTTAAGGTCCATGCCCATGTAACGTGTCACAAGTATCACCGCAGGTACCGTTAAAAGTATGGTTGCCAGCGAAGCCCCCAAAGCGATATTGACAACAGTCTGCATACGGTTATCCAATGCCGCACGCACCGCAGTAATAAGCTCCGGAGCAGCGGAGATAATAGCTACGCC
The DNA here is from genome assembly GCF_030347995.1 of Sulfurovum xiamenensis. Lineage (NCBI taxonomy): Bacteria > Pseudomonadati > Campylobacterota > Epsilonproteobacteria > Campylobacterales > Sulfurovaceae > Sulfurovum > Sulfurovum xiamenensis. The sequence goes on along the minus strand of NZ_JAQIBC010000004.1, from coordinate 77,652 downwards.
TACTGCAGCGATAGAGAGAGGCAGTCCGAACGTTTTCATCGTATTTCCCATAAATACGGCCAAAACTTCCGAAAGCACCCCGATCATAATGATGGCCACGACCAAGTTCACACTGTGGTACCATCCGTTGATCTTATGCGGGTTAGGTATACAGTGTCCCTCCTCGTCACATACTTCCTCTGCTTCATGTTCATACTCAAAAAAGTATTTATGTGAGGCTACCTGAATACGTGTAAAGGTGATATAGAGCAGGATGAACATCACCACATTGAACATCATATAATTTTCGATATGGGCTGCATCCATAAAGTGCGGTACCACCATCGCGATACCTATAGCAACAAGCAGCATCGAGAGATAAGAGTTTGAAGAATCCACATTGTAGGGCTGTTCACCATACTTGATCCCCCCTATGATCGCTGCGAGTCCCAGTAAGGCATTGATATCCAACATAATAGCCGCATAGATGGTATCACGTGCCAGTACAGGATTATGCTCATGTACCATCATAATGGCAATGATAACGATCTCTACTACCACGGCAGAGATGGTCAGGATCAATGTACCGTAAGGCTCACCGAATTTTTCTGCCAGCATCTCTGCATGGTGTGCTACGGACATCGCTGCATAGATGATCACGACAAACAACACAGCAAAACCTATAAGGTTCCCAACCGTGGACGCTACTAGCGTATGTTCAAAAAAAGTGATACCAAAATAAGCAATGATCGCAGCAAAGAGACTATACTCTTTTGAAAAATCTTTAAGAAGTTGCATTATTTTAAGATATCCTTATAGCTTTTATTGGCATTGAACTTCAGTTTGTCCTCTACACCCATGATGCGCTCATCCCCTGCTCTATAGGCTTTTTTCAAACGTTTTGTGATCTTGACCTGTTCTTTCTCATTCGTGATCTTGTGCTGCTTGAAGAATTTTTTGAGCCCTATCCAGCGCTCTTCTTCAGCATCCATACTCTCTGCTTCAGAGATCACTTCTATCGCTTCTTGGGATTTTTTCTGCTCTAACTGATGGACATAGAGTGTACGCATCTCATAAAATGCCTCTTTGAGCAAATCTATCTCCCCTTTGAGTGTTGTTGAGATCTGTTTATTGGACTTCTTGAGGTCTTTGACGGTGCCTTTAAGTACCGATATCGTTTCATCTTTGGCTTTAAGTAATGCTTTATAGTCTTTGACATCTGCAGAAGGAGCTACAGACGTGTTGGTGTGCGTTAGAACGGGTTTTTTTGTGATGACAGTTGTCTCTTTCTCATGAGAGGGTGTCTCTCCTGTTGACTCATTGTCAACCACAATGTAAAGCTTCCCCTCTACATTTTTCGCTGTCAATATCCCCCGCTTGATCTTGGCATAGACTGCTTGCCGTGAGATACCTAACTCCTGTGCATACTCAGCAGGCTTCATCAACTTTTCCATATTCTCCCCTATTTACAGTTTTGTAAATGATAGCATAAGTTTTATGAAAGGTTTACAGGGAGGATAAAAGATATGAGGTGCCAAACTTCTCCCGCGAAATAACGATTACAGTTATAATTTGTTTATTATCTGTTAAGCGATGTTCACTATACTTTATAAAGGTCCATGAAACAAAAAGGAGTCTGAAATCATATCAGACAAAGTACATGATACAACACAAAGGATACTATGATGGAACATGTGAAAGATGTATTAAAAACCTCGTTGGAGGAACTGGAAAGAGTACTGGATACTAAAACAGTCGTAGGAGAGCCGATTGTCATAGAAGGCAATACACTTATTCCACTGATCAGTATCGGATTTGGTTTTGGTGCCGGAGGAGGTACCGGAAAGTGCAAAAAAAGTGACGAAGAGGGAATTGGAGCCGGTACTGGAGGTGGCGGCGGTATTAGGCCGGTTGCCCTCGTGATCATCAACAAAGACGGTGACGTAAGAGTTGAGTCTATCAAAAGCGGTATGGCTTCGGCATTCGAACATATAGGCGAAGCTGTCGGTAAAGCGATGCAAAAGAAGCAGGAAAAAGACAAATAGCATATACTAATATGTGATTGGAGAAAGGATGGAGATCATTGCAGTTTTGATCGGCTTTTTGCTCTTTGTTCTGATTTTGCTTTCTATCCCTGTTGATCTGGGTTTCTATTTGAAAAAAGATGAAGTATTGGAGTACCGGGCAGAACTGTGTCTACTGTTTGGTCTTGTTACTATCGATATGGCCAAGCAGAATCAGAAAACAAGAAAAAGCACATTGCCAAAAAAGAAAAAAAAAGAAAAAAATCTGCATCTGGTGTCATTGAGAGAAAGCAAAAGATTTATAAAGCGACTGATGAGACTTGTCAGGGATCTTTTTCACGATTTACAGATCAAAGATTTACGCATGCATTGGCACTTTGGACTGGGTGATCCAGCAGATACCGGAATGCTTTTAGGCTTACTGCAGCCTATGCTACTTCCCTGGGAAAATGCAACACTCAGTGCAGATTTTCAAGAAGCCGTCCTTGAAGGCTATTGTAAAGCAGAGGTTCGTATTTTTCCGATTCGGATATTAGGTTATATTCTAGCTTTTATTTTTTCAGGGGCAACAATACGTGTTATAAAAAATGCTCTGATCAAGTAGTCACAGTCATCACAAAGGAGATACAATGGAACATCAAAAAGCTTATCAAAGAGCTAAAAAAAGAGCAAAAGCAAAATTTGGATTTTACATTCATTTATCGGTTTACATAGCTGTATCAATTTTACTTATTGTTATAAACCTAAGTTCATACACTCAATACCTATGGTTCAAGTGGCCGCTCATGGGATGGGGCATCGGTGTATTTTTTCATGCTTTGAGAGTCTTTGTTTTTTCTGGAAGACCATCTCTCACAGAGAAAATGATTGAAAAAGAGATGAAGAGAGAAGCCTTAAAGAAGAAATAAATACAAAATCAATCTGATAGTCAAATTAAAACGAAATATTATCAATAGAGTATTTAGATTAGATATAAAAAGGTTAATCAATGAAGATCACGCACTATCTCTATAACGCATTTTTAATAGAGGATGGCAGTACAAAAATCGCTATCGATCCCGGACAAAACCTCTGGATATTTAAACTCCAAAGTCTGATTCCACAGTCAGAGTGGCACGATATCACGCATATCCTGATCACCCATGGAGACCCCGATCATCACTGGCAGTCCGATAGAGTAGCAAAAGTCTCCGGTGCTCCCGTTATCTGTGGTAAGGGACTCACTAAAATCGAAAATGGAAAAACTCTTGTGATAGACCCACGAGGCAGAGAATTAACATCTTGGATTACATATGAAAACCTTTATCCTTTGGATGTTGGAGAATCAGTTACTTTAAATGATGTCAAGATAGAAGCTATCAAAACCGTGCATGGCCAGATATCAATTCCCATTTTAGGATTTAAGATAAAAAAACAACCAGGTCTCGGTGAGAGAACAGGTATTGGATCTATGGGGTTTAAAATCACCATTGGTAATAAGAGTATTGTGAATCTCGGAGATACACTACTTTTAAAAGAATGGGAAGGATTAAAACCTGATGTCCTTATGCTACCCATCGGAGGTCTGGGCAATAATATATGGACGATGGATATACATGATGCTATTGAAGCAGTCAAGTTGATAGCTCCAAAGATCGTTATCCCATGTCACTATAATGTCCCTTTTTTGTGGATCAAAAAAATGGCTGTGACAGATGACCAACTTTTTAAAAGGGAAGTGGAGAAACTGGGCACTGAGTGTGTAATTCTCAGAATGGGTGACTCAGTCGAGTTGTAAAATGATAAATAAACAAAATCCTATCATGATCTGGTTGAGTTTTGTTGTCCGGATGATTTTATTTGCCGTTGGTTTGATGTGGCCAGCTGGTACCTTTATATGGTGGGAAGCCTGGGTATTGGTTGGACTCTGGTCTATCTATGGAGTTGCCACAACGACTTACTTATTACGCAATGAACCTGCTTTACTTGTAGAACGATTGAAGCTCGTACCTCTTCATAAGGATCAAAAGGTTTGGGATAAGGTCTTAATGCTTCTTTTTTTTATTGTAGGTATTGGTCTTTATCTACTTCCCGGTTTTGATGTTATGCGTTATGCGTGGAGTGAACCTTTACCGTTATGGATAAGAATTACTGCAATGTTTGTACATGTACCCTGCTTTGTACTTCTAATTTGGATAATGCGTGAGAACACTTATCTATCACAGGTAGTAAAAATTGATAAGGATCGTGTCCATAAAGTGATCAGTACCGGCCCTTACGCTTATGTCCGTCACCCCATGTATACTGTAACAATCATTTTACTGTTCGCTGTTCCCTTAGCACTTGGGTCTCAGTTGACATTAATTCTTTCATTATTTTTGACGATGTTGTTGATTGTTCGAACTTACCTCGAAGATCATACATTACACACTGAACTAGAAGGCTATTCAAAGTATGCTAAACAAACAGTTTACCGACTAATTCCAGGGATCTGGTGAGTATCAGGAAGAATTTGTAAGAACTGACATTATTTACTGAAATGAAAACCTTATGAATTTATATATTTTATAAGGTTTTCTCTTCACACTAGTTTCACACTTCTATTTTATACTTCATCTGAATTTGGATAAAGCGTTTCTGATTTGAATATCAGATAAGCATTACAAAAAAATTAAAAGGATTTATAATGAAAAAATTAACAGCAATCTTACTTCTAACAATCGGTTTAGCTTCAAGCGCTATGGCACATCACCCTGCACCAGTAGATCAAGCAGGCACAGGAATACCAGATAATTCTGGACACTGGGATGCACTGCTTGGTGGAATGTAACATAGACTAGTTCATTATATTAATATATTTTGGATAAGAAAAAGCAAGGCGTATCCTAAAGCTAAGGTATGCCTTTTTTATTTTCTCTTAGTCTACATAAATATAACTTCACACTTACCTGCTAACCGTTATTGTTTAATGGGCTTCCAGTATAGGTTATATCATTCTTGCTTTCCTTGGTGCTAAAGTGTAAAGGTACCACATTAATAGATTATATGTAAAAAATGAAAACCTTATAATCTAACATATTTTATAAGGAATATGATTTTTTGAGTTTATATGTATTTGTTAAGAGATTTGTATATTGTTAGAGGTTTATAAATACAGTAAAAACAGTTAATTTACTTTTGTGTCCCGTCGAGTACGGGGACAAAGAGACACTGTTCGATCGTTTCAGAAGTGATACGGCCGTTTTTCTTATAGTATCGTGTGATAATATGATAATTTTCTGCCTCTTCCACCGGGGCCACCAATATACCGCCTTCAGCCAATTGTTCAAACAGTACCGCAGGTATCTCTTTTGCCGTCGCAGAAAAGAGTATACGCTCAAAAGGAGCATACTGCTTCCATCCTCTTTGCCCGTCATCAAAACGTGTAATGATATTGTGCATTTCCAGTGTAGAAAAACGGTTTTTTGCCTCTTTAAGAAGCTCATCGATACGCTCTATGGTGAAGACACGACGACAGATCTTACTGAGTATCGCTGCTTGATACCCACTTCCACAGCCGATCTCAAGCACGGAGTCAACACCTTCGAGCTCCAAGTGTTGTGTCATTTTAGCAACGGTTAGAGGTGAGGATATCCACTGGCTTGCCGCTAAAGGGAGGGCTTCAAGCTGGTAAGCAAGGTGTTTAAATTGTGAAGGGACAAAAGTCTCTCTGTCAACAGCTAAAAATGCTTCTCTGACATGCGTATCCAATGCAAAGTGTTTCTCTATCTCTGCAACAAGATTTTGTCGCTGTCTCTCTTTTATCATCAATTCAAGTCCCTCATCCCAAATAATGCAGAAATTCTACCTAAAATCTAGTTAAAAAGGCTTTTTCGCTTATTCCGGAGACCGGGTTTTCTAATCCATTACTATATAGCGACGCATTTTTTTGATCTCTCTGAAGTCTATGCGTCCCTCTACTGCTTCCACCCCATCATTCATTGTAACCTCCCCAGTAGGTGAGATAATGGATGATGAACTTGCCATATCTTCATCACAAGAGTTTGAGACGACCACATAACATTGGTTCATCACCGCCAAAGCACGTGAGAGCACTTCCAGGTGTGTTTTACGCTGTTTTCCCCATCTAGAGGGGACAAACACCACATCTGCTCCTTCTACCTGTGCCCATAACTCTTTAAACCGTAACTCAAAACATATCAGTATCGCATACTTCACCCCATCAATCTCAAAAGGTTTGATCTTCTTCTTTTTCCCTTCGAGGAAATAGAGATCCTCATCTCCCAATTTAAAGAGTTTCACCTTCTCCTGTCGATGTACGATCTTATGCTTATGGATCACCACTGCCTGATTGATAAAATGCTCACCCTCTTCAAGTATAAGTGTAAAGACTACGATCTGTTCATTCACCTCTTTTTTCAGTGTTTTTAATGCATTGGCAGAAAATTTTGCAGCTGTGGCCATATGTTCATAATCAAATCCGGTCAAAAAGACTTCCGGTGCCACGACAATATTCTTATCTTGATGTTCTTTTAGATGGTAAAGCAGTGTATCCAGGTTTTCCTGATACCGCTTATAAGAAGGAAGCTGTAACGTCACAACTTCCATGGTTTTAGGCAGAATCAACATCTGAAGACCTAAAAGTCATCCAGGTCGAGACTTCCTTTGGAGTAGTTTGTTACATTCCCTTCAAAGAAGTTCGTCTTTTGATCATTAAACTGTGAAAAGTTATCTACCCATTTGATAGGATGTTCCACATTATAGATTTTTTCAAGACCTACGGCATGTAGTCTTTTGTCAGCAAGATATTGAATATACTGTGTGATGATATCATCTGTAAGCCCCAGGATTTGTCCTTGAGTGATATAGGCTCCCCATTCACACTCAAGTTTTACTGCGGATCTGAACATTTCATACACTTCATCAATCAGCTCTCTGGTAAAAAGTTCCGGTCTCTCTTTTCTTGTAGAGTTGATCATGTTCTGGAACAGAAGAAGGTGTGTTACCTCATCTCTTTGGATAAAACGTATCATCTGGGCTGTTCCAAGCATTTTATCTGAACGAGCAAGCGTATAGAGGTAGGCAAATCCACTATAGAAATAGATACCCTCAAGAATCTGATTGGCGAACATCGCTTTTACAATATTTGTATCTGTAGGATTGGCTGTAAGTTCTTCATACACCTTTGCTATGGCATCATTTTTAGATTTGAGCATCATATCTCTTCTCCAGAGCTCATAGATCTCTTTTGAATTTGTCGATATACTGTCTACCATCACAGCATAACTTTGAGAGTGTAATGCTTCTTCAAATGCCTGTCTTACCAAGATAAGATTGACTTCCGGAGACGTAATGAATGGGTTGATATTATCCATAATATTGTTGGTCTGAAGTGAGTCCATAAAAATAAGCTGTGCCAGTACTTTATCATACGCTGATTTCTCTGCATCTGTAAGATTTTTATAGTCATTGACATCACGGGTCATATCCACTTCTTTAGGGAACCACGTGTTGTTCAGCATCATCTCCCATAGATTATAGGCCCATTGGTATTTGATGTCGTTGAGTTCAAATATCCCTGTAGGATCACCACCAAATATCTTACGTTCACCTGTTTTTTCTTCTGAATCAGGATTGTATATTCTTTTTCGTTCCATCTGTCCACCTTGATAATTTATTCATCTATTATTTTAAAACATTATACACATTTTGGCTGATGATTTAGTAAGAATAAGTCGATGAATGATTGATAAAAAAACAAACTCAAATGAGTGTTTGAGCTTGCACTGGTCAGACCCTCAACATCTACTGTCTACATCGGTGACGGTGAGGTACCAAAGGTCTGAAGAAATGCCCTAAGACACATAAACATTTACACAGGAGGGTTTAGTCATCCCATTTATGTTTATGTGGGGTTCGTTCCAAATACTCATGATCATAATCGTCATCATCATAGTATTCGTCATCTGCATCCGCCCATCCGAAAAATTCATCCGTAAAGACCTTGTCATATCCCATCCCGACAAGCATCTCGTCAAGTTTTGGATAATCTGTGCCTTTCGTTCTACAATAATCCATAAGCGTTTGCATATCCTCTTTTCCAACCCCGTTTACTTTCAAAGCAAACTCAATCTCTTGGAAGGTCATCCTACCCTCTCCTCGTTTTAAATCACTGCCATATAAACAGCTTCTCTGGAAGTTTTATCTTTCTATCCATATTGGAATTATATGTCAAAATTTGAGATTTTAAGCTAAAAAAAATCTTAATTTTTATAAAAAAATAATGCTGGCATTTTTATTATAAATGATCCCATTTATGTGAATATATATAAGCGTATCTAAAAAGGTAACTTTTCATTGGGAAGTATATTTGAAAAAAGGAGATGCATCTATCAAGGGAAAGCAATGATGCATACAAAGTGAAAAGCTACCTAGAAAGCCTGAAGTATCAAAAAGGGAAAAAAGGGATAAGAATCCTTCATGACTTTCATGGCGTGAGTATAACTTCATTGTATGAAGTAAGTATGAAGTCTCTATCAATCCCTAGAGAATTATTTTTATATCGACACTGCTATTTTTGTTTGACTGAGATTTTGAGACAAGATAGCTTTAGTATGTTTCGAACTCACTTAAAGGAGGTATCCACAGTCTATCAGAAAACCATCGAGGCTTATAAAAGGGAGGGAGGAGGAACCTCAGTGGTTTTCATGCTGCTATGATACTCTTCTTGTGTGTAATGAATGTGAAATTTATAGATGATCAAAAAATAATTATTTCATCGCCAATTTGCCCAATTTTTTCTGCCTAAAATAAGCGTCTTTTTTATTTTTTCCATACCTAAGGTTAAAAAATGGTTTAAAGTGGATTATTCTTTGAATTAGATAGGATTATGAGTATTTTAAAGGTTTCATGTACTTTTCCATTTATCATTCTGGTACTTGAAATAGAAATTTAGAAATTTCTATTGTAAATAAGTTGAGAAATGTAAAGTAGTTTGGATTTTAAAGAAAGAGCATAAAACCTATTAACAAAGGTAACTTCTGAACTAAAATAAAATCATAGGTCCTATTTTAGTTCATAATAGTCATTATTCGTCAAAACTACGTTAGAGAGCTCCACATATTTTTTATAAATATTATCACTATTCATTAATAGAAAATCTTGCAAATGTTGTCTATGCTCTCGAGTATTGGCAGACATATATATTTTATCAAGTGTTCTGATTAAATAATCAACCCACTTTCGATCCTTTTCCGACATAACGCTATGTCCGGAAATGTAATCTAACTGTGTTCTTACATTCTCGGCTCTCGAAAATAGTATGGATGCATCTAGTATATTCATCCTTGTCATTACTGACAACCGACACATTCCATAGATCTATCTTCAACATCATTGGAAGATTCAGGAGACTGAGATCTTAGATAGTAGGTAGACTTCAATCCAAACTTCCAGGCATTCATATAGATCTCATTGAGGTATTTACCGCTTGCTTTATCCAGTGTGATAAAGATGTTCAGACTCTGTCCCTGGTCTAACCATTTTTGTCTGATCGCTCCTGCTTTGACAAGAAGGTTCTGATCAAGATCATAACTAGGCGTATAGTACTGCCAAGTGTCTGCCGTAAGATTCGGTGCAACGACCGGGATAAGTCCCGAAAGGTTCTCTTCAAACCACTTTCTTTTATAGACCGGTTCGATCGCTTGTGTTGTTCCTGTCAAAATAGAGATAGAACTTGTCGGTGCAATGGCCATCAGGTAACCGTTTCTCATACCGTCTGATTTCACCTTTTCTTTGAGCCCCTGCCAGTCATGGGTATATCCAAAGAGACCCCCTCTGTCAACAAGTTTACATGCATTCTCATTGGCTTTATCAATAGGGAAAACACCTTTCGACCAGTCTGAACCCTCAAAGTTCGGATAACATCCTTTCTCTAATGCCAAATTACTCGATGATTCAATGGCATAATAAGAGAATGATTCCATCACTTCATCTATCTTGGTAAAGTGGTCATGACTTCCCCATTCTATCTGATGTTCTGCAAGCATCTGTGACTCACCCATCACACCTAGACCGATAGATCTTGACTTTTCATTGGTCTTCTTTACTTTTGCCAAAGGGTAGAAGTTCAGGTCGATCACATTGTCAAGCATACGGATCGCCGTAGGAACAACACGCTCCATATCTTCTTTGGTATTGACTTTGGCAAGGTTGACAGAGGCAAGGTTACATACCGCTGTATCACCATCCGTTTTTTCTTTGTCAACAATCCATATCTGCTTACCGTTAAGGCTGTCAAGTGCTGTCACCTTTTTAGCCGGTTTAGTTGTTCCGTTGTCTACAGTGATCATCTCATCTTCATCATAGGCTGCAGTCGTTCCATCCTCGAATGTGAAACGTGTTTTATAGGTATTCGGTGCAGTGTTCTGGAAAATCTCTGTACAGAGGTTTGTACTTCTGATAATACCTGCATGCTTGTTAGGGTTTGCTCTGTTGGCTGTATCTTTGAACGTAAGGAATGGGTTTCCTGTTTCAAAGTAAGATCTCAGCATCTCTTTCCAAAGGCTTTTCGCAGAAATTCTCTCCCTAGTGATTTTATCATCCGAATTTTCAAGCTCTATATAGCGTGCCTCGAACGCTTCACCGTAAAGTGTTGTCAACTCTGTCACTTCAAATGGATCAAAGAGTGTCCACATCTCATCCGCTTCTACCCTTTTCATAAAGAGGTCATTGAGCCAGATCGCAGGGAAGAGGTCATGTGCTCTACGTCGCTCTTCACCAGAGTTCTTTTTCAAATCAAGGAAGTCACGTACGTCAACATGCCACGGCTCTATGTAAACAGCTATGGCCCCTTTACGTGTACCAAGCTGGTCAACCGCAATGGCAACATCATTGGCTATCTTGAGGAAAGGTACGATACCTCCTGCAGCATGCTTATGACCATCGATATATGAACCCATACCACGGACCAGTGACCAGTCCCAACCGATCCCACCACCGAATTTAGAAAGCAATGCCATCTCTTTGTATCCGTCAAAGATACCTTCAATATTATCCGGTGTTGAACCGATGTAACATGAGCTCAATTGGTGTCTCGGTGTTCTTGCATTTGACAAAGTAGGTGTCGCTGCCATCACTTCAAATTTACTCAAGATGTCATAAAACTTTTTTGCCCATGTTTGACAGTCAAACTCATTTTGTGCCAGGAACATAGCCACACCCATAAAAAGTTGCTGTGGCAACTCAATAGGCGTCCCGTTACGGTCTTTTAAAAGATATCTATCATAGAGGGTACGAATACCCAGATAGTTGAACTGAAGATCACGTTCAGGCTTAATGTAATCGTTAAGATCGTCAAGGTCATATTTGTCTTTCAATCCAAGAACGATACGTCCCTCTTTCTCTCCACGTTCAAAATGTTCACGCAGATGGTTATACCCTGTAAAACCCGTTACTCTATGGTAGAGATCGTAAAGAAAAAGTCTAGCGGCAACAAACGTCCAGTCCGGTCTGTCAATATCTATCTTGTCAACCGCCGTTTTAATCAGTGTTTGCTGTATCTCTTGAGAAGAGATCATATCACGAAATTGTAGCTTGGCGTCTACCTCAAGTTCACTTTGACTTACCCGCACAAGTCCCTCTACTGCTGCGGCTGTATACTTCTGAATTTTCCCTACATCTAAGGTCTCTACTCTACCATTTCGTTTAACAACTCTGATCATCTTTTCCCTGTCCTTTTGTGTTGCTTTGTCATCGTTTTCTATGACATTGATTAATCCGATTTTACTCAAATTTACCTTGTGTATTTTTGAAAAGTTGTATCATTTTTAGGCATCTTTTTTATAAGATTTGGTGATAGCATTTGAAAGGCTCTCTGGCAGGGAGTTTGCAAAAAGTATAAGGAGCATTTATAGGAGGGGAAAGGTGGAAAAAGTGATAGTATCTATCTCTATTTACCGTGGACAAAGTGCCCACGATACAAGCTATTTATTTAAAGACTCTTTTAAAAATAGCATCTACATTTTTAGTGTAGTAATCATAATTAAAACACTCTCTGATCTGCGCTTCTGAAAGTTTAGATCTTAACTCTTCATCTGCAAGCAAGTGTCCCAGGTATAAAGATTCACCTTCATCATTGGTCGTTGGTTTGCCTTGCTGGATCTCTTCCCATACTTTCATTGCATTTCTTTGAACGATCTTATAGGCATCTTCTCTACTTACACCCGCTTTAGGAAGCTCTAGCAATACTCTTTGAGAGAAAACCAATCCACCCGTAAGATTAAGGTTCTTCATCATGTTCTCAGGCATGACTGTGAGATTTGCAATGACACTGTTCATTCTGTGCAGCATAAAGTCTGAAGTGATAAACGCATCTGGAAGCCAAAATCTCTCAGTAGAAGAGTGAGAGATATCTCTTTCATGCCAAAGTGCTACGTTCTCCATAGCCGGAGCAGCATAGGCTCTGATCATTCTTGCAAGACCCGTGATATTTTCCGTCAGGATCGGGTTTCTTTTATGTGGCATCGCAGAAGATCCTTTTTGCCCTTTTGCAAAATACTCTTCAGCTTCATACACTTCTGTTCTTTGCAAGTGTCTGACCTGTACTGCGAATTTTTCTACAGAAGAAGCCATCAGTGCCAAAGCAGTTGCCAATCTTGCATATCTGTCTCTATGCACGACTTGGTTTGAACAAGGCTCAGGTTTCAAACCTAATTCAGCCATGGCCAACTCCTCAAGTTCAAGTGGTGCATGTGCAAAGTTACCCATAGCACCAGAGATCTGACCTACAGCGATCACTTCCATCGTCTCTTCAAGGTTCTTAAGATGTCTAGCCATCTCATCATACCATACTGCCAAAGTCAATCCAAAAGTAATAGGCTCACCATGGATACCGTGACTTCTTCCTACCATCAGAGTCATTTTATGTTCTTCGGCACGTTTCTTGATAGACTCCATCAGCATCTTCACGTCAGCAATAATGATCTCCAGAGAAGCTTTCATTTGAAGTGCAACACCTGTATCTACTGCATCTGAAGATGTCATACCATAGTGAAACCATCTAGACTCCTCTCCAAGACTTTCGCTGACACTGGTATTAAAAGCGATCAGGTCATGTTTGGTAATCGCTTCTATCTCTTCGATTCTCTCTACTGAGAAGGTAGCATTCTTCACGATCTTTTCGCAATCATCATCAGGAATAAGTCCCAATTTATTCCATGCTTTCACAGCGGCTTTTTCAACCTCAAGCCACGCTGCATATCTTGCATGTTGTGTCCAATGTTGTGCCATCTCTTCTCTTGAATATCTTTCAACCATTTTCTTTTCCTTGGTGTTTTACATTGCAACCTTCGTTCCCGTGATCTCTGTGGGAATAGATATTTCAATACAATATAGAAACAAATTTTTTATGCTAGAATTCTACCAAAATAGCAGTTAATAATACGACTAGTCGTATAAGCTGACTGTTGAAGTCAAGCATTAAAATGCAGTACAAGCGATGCACTAAATGCTGAGTCGTGCGACCCAGTGTCAACAATCCATTTTTAAAAGACTGACTAGATGTCAAAGTTGTAGAAATGGACATTTTTTGGACTTTGTTCAAAAAGCGTTCTATTAATAAAAAAGGTGAAGCAGAGATGCCATTTGTCAAAGAGAAATTTACAGTAGCAGAGAAAATGCCTGCATTTGTATTTATCATGCGTACCTTTAATATGTCACAAGGACAAGCCCAACGTGTCATCTCCAAAGGAAGATTACTGATCGGAAAAAACTCTTTTTTCCGTTCCGGAGAGCATATAGAGGGTGAAGTGGAAGTGGTCTATTTTAAACCTACATCACAAGGGAACCTTCCTCTCTTTCATACCAAAGACTTTATGGTCTTTGAAAAGTACTCCGGTGTATTGGTCCACCCCAATACCATGGCTACCCCCTACTCTTTACTCGATGAAATCCGAACTATTGCCGGTGATGATGCCAATGCTGTACACCGTATAGATATGGAAACATCCGGATTGCTTTTGGCAAGCAAGCATAAGCACTCCGAGTCCTTCCTAAAAAGTGCCTTTGAAGCTAGAAATATTCAAAAATCCTACCTTGCATGGGTCGATGGAAAACTCACAGAACCCTTCTCTTCGAAAGAACGTATCAAGGTCAACAATGACTACAGCCAAAGCAAACACAAAGTCTTTATCTCTGAAGAAGGGAAAGCATCTCACACAGACTTTATCCCTCTAGAGTATGATGAAACACTTGATGCTACACTTGTAGCCTGTTATCCTCATACGGGAAGAACCCATCAAATAAGGGTCCATTTGTTTCACGTGAAACATCCTATTTTGGGTGATCCACTTTACGGAACCACCTTCAAAACTGCCAATGATTACCTCGAAGAAATACTCAGTCCGGAAGATCGTATGAAAGAAACGGGAGCAAGCAGACTGATGCTTCATGCCCACAGTTTGACCTTTAATATGGGTGCTAAATTTCATATAGAGAGTAAAAGTGATTTTGCTCAGATGAAAGATCTGATCTGCAAGAAAGAAAGAAGGGTATTTAATACAAAATAGGGAGAAAACTATTTCTCCTCATCACTCCTGGAGTCATAGATAAACCAACCTACTCCAATCGCTGCAACAACGATAATAAAACCTAACATAAAAAGTTCCAAAGTTGACATTACACTTCTCCTTCCAATTCCTGTTCTCTCAGCTGACCGCAGGCTGCTGATATATCCAACCCTTTAGACTCACGTATCGTACAATGCAAACCTCTTTTGGTCAGATACTCCTGGAACTCTTTCATATCTTTTTCGCTTGGGCGTTTGAACTCCGTACCTCCATACGGATTAAAATAGATCAAATTGACCTTGGCTTTAATACCATCAAGAAGCGAAAGAAGTTTCTTGGCTGCAGAGATATCATCATTGACATCTTTAATGACAAGGTATTCAAACATGACTCTTTTTCTGTCATTGACAGGAAAGTTTTTCACCGCAGTGATGATAGACTCAATATTGTATGCTTTGTTAATAGGCATCAACTGTTGTCTCAATTCATCGTCAACCGCGTGCAATGAGATCGCCAGGTTCACACCCAGTTCCATCTTTCCAAGTCTTTCTATCTTCGTACTGAGTCCGGAAGTAGAGATGGTTTGTCTATGTGTCGCTATCGCCATACCCTCAGGGTCCGCAAATATCTTGACAGCTTTTGCTACCTCTGTCAGGTTGTCAAGTGGTTCACCCATCCCCATGAAAACAATATTGACACGCCGGTTGGCATCAATCCCATTATCCTTTTTGATCATCCGTACCTGTTCAACGATTTCACCCGCTGTCAAATTACGCATAAAACCGCCCTTTGCTGTCAAACAAAAGGCACACCCTACCTTACACCCTACCTGGGATGAGATACAGACTGTATAACGCTCCTGGTGCTTTACAGAGCCGTCTTCATGATACTCCTTCTCCCTCATTAAAAGCAGAACAGATTCCACTGTATGTTTATCATGGAGCTCGAAAAGATATTTACGGCTTCCGTCTTTAGAATTCTGTACCATAACCGTTTTAAGAGGGGTAAGTGTATACGCTTCATCGAGTTTTTCTCTCATCTCTTTGGGGAGGTTTTTCATCTCCTCAAATGACATAGCATATTTATGGTAGATCCAGTTGTAGATCTGTTTCGCACGGAAAGAAGGTTTGATCACTTCACTTAACTCTTCTTTTGTCAGATCTTGTATTATTTTTTTCATCTATTTACTTTCTTTCATATACTTGGTCAATCTAAGCATTGCTTCTTTGTGATTGTTCATAAAATCTCTATGGGCATTTTCATCACAATAATTGGTTACGATAAAAATACCTGCCGCAGGGATATCAAAAGATTTTGCTACTTTCAATACCGCATAATATTCCATATTTTCCAAATGGATATTTTTAGAAAGGTACGCCTTCCCTATACTTTTATCCGTCGTAATATAATTGGAACTGTTCACAATTGTTTCACGTGAAACATCTTCTGCGGTGGAGACCATATTGTCTATAGGGGTATAAGAGCCACCTGTGAAAAAACTGTTCTCAATGTTCGCGGCAGTCTTTGATTCGATAATGTCAAACACTTTCTTTTCACCATACGAACCTGCCGTACCGACGAATAATAGAAATTTTGGTTTTTGTGACAAACATAAACGTGTCAAATTGATCGCGACGTCTGTCAGACCAATGCCAACGGGCAAAGCAAAATCAAACTGCTCGCTCTCTCCTGCACAAATGATCATACTACATTCTCACCGGGATGTTCTTCCCTCTAAGATAGCGTTTTAATTCCATGATGTCAATCTCTTTGAAGTGGAAAATCGAAGCTGCCAAAGCAGCATCCGCATGACCGATCGTGAATGCTTCTTCCATATGCTGCATCGTTCCGGCACCGCCAGATGCAATGACAGGGATATTCACAAGATCACTGATCTTTCTGTTCAAGGCATTGTCAAATCCTGCTTTGGTTCCATCTGCATCCATAGAGGTGACAAGCAATTCACCTGCACCCCTTTCATACGCTTCCTTTGCCCACTCCAGTGCATCGAGACCTGTATCGTTACGTCCCCCATGGGTAAAGACATGCCATTTGTCTTCAGCCACTCTTTTGGCATCTATCGCCACTACGATACATTGCGATCCAAAACGTTTTGCACCCTCTCCGATGAAACCCGGGTTCTTGATGGCTGCAGAGTTCACACTGACTTTATCGCAACCTACATTGAGAAGGTTATAGATATCAGAAAGTTCTCTGATCCCTCCACCTACCGTAAGAGGTATGAAAACTTCCTGTGCTACTTTTTTCACGACATCAACGATCGTGTCACGTCCTTCATGACTCGCACCGATATCAAGAAAAGTGATCTCGTCTGCACCCTCTTCATTATAACGTCTGGCTACTTCTACAGGATCTCCTGCATCACGTAACCCGACAAAATTAACACCTTTCACGACCCGTCCGTTATCTACATCGAGACAAGGTATGATACGTTTTGCAAAATAATCCATCTAATACGCCGTTTTCCTCTCAAAATTATGATAAGATTATACAAAAATTATCCCAAACGTGGGATTAGTATCAATTATAAAGGTAGATTATAGTATGATTATTGAAAATTTAGCCGAATTTGCCAGTAAAAAATTTGGTCAAAACTTTTTAAAGAATGATATCTATCTTCATAAAATCATCCAAGCGATGCCCAATGACGATCTAAAAGTCGCAGAGATTGGACCTGGCTTAGGTGATTTAACCAAAGAACTTGTAAAAGTTCGAAATGTCACAGCATTTGAGGTTGATAAAAGATTATGTGAGCATCTTACAACCGAATTCAAAGAACCTATCCACAAAGGGCACTTTGAATTACGGTGCGGAGATGTGCTTGAGCGTTGGGAGTCAGGAAGCCTGTTGGATGAGCCTTATCATCTGGTAGCCAACCTGCCCTACTATATCGCAACCAATATCATTTTAAAAGCATTGAAAGATGAACACTGCCGGTCCATTCTGGTCATGGTTCAAAAAGAAGTGGCTGTTAAGTTTGCAGCAAGTGTCACACAAAAAGAGTTTTCTGCTCTTTCTGTACTTGCTCAAACGGTAGGGAAAGCGACACTCTGTTTCGAAGTTGAACCCGAAGCATTTGTCCCCCCTCCGAAAGTGACTTCCGCGGTGCTTTTAATAGAGAAAAACCGGTCACTGGATGATGAGAGGTTTGAAGCGTTCTTAAAGATCGCATTTGCGCAACCGCGTAAAAAACTCTCTAAAAACCTTACGGCTGTTTTTTCTAAAGATATGGTACATCAAACCTTCGAAAAGTTGGGTATAGACCCCAACCTACGGCCTCATGAAGCTGAGACATCTATTTATCATCACATATATAATGAACTAAAGGATAATTTAGATGGAAAACAACAGTCAGAACAACGAAAAATCTCAAAATCAAGGGCAAAGAACACCCAGAGATAGAAAACCAAACCCACATAGACAAAATACACAAGGGCAAAATACCAACCGACCTAACCCTAATGCGAACAGAAAGCCGAACCCGAATAGAAAGCCAAACCCACAAAGAGAAGTCAATGGGAATGTGCAAGACAGAGAGGCTCCGGATGGGAACAGAAAGCCGAACCCTAACAGAAAACCACATCCTCACAGAAAGCCGAACCCTAACAGAACACAAAATGCTGAAGGTCAAGATAATAGACAAAATCCAACCAAAAAACAACATCCTGGCAAAAAACCGCAGCAAAACCGTGTCGGAGGCGGTAAAGGCAGAGGGAAAAGAAAAAATGTTACCACTGTGAATGATACCATGCGAGCCTCTCTTGAAGAGAATGCACGCGTAAAAGACGCGACCATGAATCCATGGAAAAAAATTGACATAGCGAGCAAAGGGAAGGTCAGATTTACACCACTTGGAGGTCTTGGTGAGATCGGCGGGAATATGGCCGTACTTGAAACTGAGACTACAGCTATCGTCATCGATGTGGGTATGAGTTTCCCTGATGAAACAATGCACGGTGTCGATATCTTAGTACCTGACTTTTCTTATCTGCACACACTCAAGGGTCAAAAAGACGTCTATATCATTATCACACATGGACATGAAGACCATATTGGTGCCATGCCATATCTGTTTAAAGAACTAGAATTTCCGATCTATGCAACACCACTTGCACTCGCTATGATAGAAAACAAGTTCAATGAACATGGATTGAGCGCACACACCAAACATTTCAACTTTGTGACACTGAGACAACAGTATCAGATCGGAGATATGAAGATAGAGTGGCTGCATAATACCCACTCTATCATTGATGCCTGTTCTCTTGCAATCGAGACACCTGCAGGGATCATCATGCATACGGCTGACTTTAAAATAGACCATACCCCTG
Source organism: Sulfurovum xiamenensis (assembly GCF_030347995.1). NCBI lineage: Bacteria > Pseudomonadati > Campylobacterota > Epsilonproteobacteria > Campylobacterales > Sulfurovaceae > Sulfurovum > Sulfurovum xiamenensis. The sequence goes on along the minus strand of NZ_JAQIBC010000004.1, from coordinate 58,752 downwards.
TAGATGACTATACGATGGACTTACGTCGTTATGCCTATTATGGAGAAAAAGGTGTACTTTGCCTTTTCTCTGATTCTACGAACTCCCATAACCCTGGATTCACAAAGAGTGAAAAAGTGGTTGGGAAAACGTTTGATTCACTGTTCGAACTTGCAAAAGGAAGGGTGATCATGTCAACCTTCTCATCGAATGTGCACAGAATCTTCCAAGCGATGCAAAGAGGTGTGAAGCATGGAAGAAAGATCTGTGTGATCGGCCGTTCTATGGAACGTAATGTTGAGACAAACAGAGCTTTAGGTTTTGTAGATATCGAAGAGAAACACTTTATCGAAGTGCATGAAGTTCCTAAGTATGCTGACCATGAAATCCTCGTCGTCACGACGGGTTCACAGGGTGAAACCATGGCTGCACTGAACCGTATGGCAACGGATGAACATAGACATATCAAACTTAAACCTACTGATACTGTTATCATCTCCGCTTCAGCAATTCCAGGGAATGAGGCTTCTGTCTCCAGTCTGATGAATAAACTGATGAAAGCAGGTGTCACAGTAAGATACAAAGAGTTTGGGGATATCCATGTCTCTGGTCACGCAGCACAAGAGGAGCAGAAGCTTATCTTGAGACTGATCCAGCCTAAATTCTTCTTACCTGTTCACGGTGAGTATAATCACATTGCACAACATGCGAAAACGGCGGTTGCTTGTGGTGTGGATGAGAGAAATATCTTGCTGATGAGCGATGGAGATCAAGTAGAGATCACACCTAAATATCTTAAAAAGGTCAAAACAGTCAAGAGTGGTAAAACATACATCGATAATCAAAACAATAAGACGATTGAAAATGACGTCGTACTTGACAGACAAAAACTGGCGGAGGACGGTATCGTCAATGTTGTTGCACAAATCAGCCAAAGCAACCAGAAAGTCGTGGGTAAACCGGTAGTGACAAGTCATGGACTTGTAGCTGCCAAAGAAGATAAAAAGTTTGCAAAAGAGATCGAAGTACTGCTTGAGACTATGATGCTTAACATGAAATCTGAAGCATTAAAGAACCATAGAGATGTCGAAAATGAAATTCGAAATGTCGTAAGAAAGCATGTGATCCGTACGAAAAAGAGATATCCTCTTATCATTCCTACGATCTTCATCATCTAATCTACTTCTGCCTTAAGGCAGGAGAGAATCTCATTTACCTTATCGATTTGATCTGAAGTAATATAAACATCTCCTCTCCCCCTGCTAATTATGCTATAATCCTTTAAAAATATATAAAGACTGAAACCATGGATCTCATTAAAATTGCACAAGAAACTTTTCACATTGAAGCAGATGCACTATACAAAGCTGCCGAACGTTTGGACCAAAACTTTCTGGATGCTATTTCACTGATATTGGGAACCAAGGGAAAGCTCATTATTACCGGTGTAGGGAAATCCGGTCTTGTAGGTGCCAAAATGGCTGCGACGTTTGCCAGTACGGGAACATCCAGTTTCTTTTTACATCCTACAGAGGCACTGCATGGGGACTTGGGGATGATAAGTAAAAACGATACCCTGCTCGCTATCAGCAGCAGTGGAGAGAGTGAAGAGCTTACGAAGATCCTTCCCCATATCAAACGTTTTGATATCCCGCTTATCGGGCTGACAGGGAATAAAGAATCATCACTTGGCTCTTATGCGGATGTTTTTCTTGACATTTCTGTAGAGAAAGAAGCATGTCCCCTGGGTGCTGCCCCTACGACATCTACCACGCTGACCATGGCATTGGGCGATGCCTTGGCTGTCGCACTGATGGAACAAAGAGGGTTCAAACAAGAGGATTTTGCCTCTTTCCACCCTGGAGGTTCGTTGGGAAGAAAACTGTTTGTGAAGATCAAAGATCTCATGAGAACCACAGATCTGCCTATTATCAAAGATACAACCACCCTGAAAGATGCCATTGTGGCCATGAGCGAAGGGAAACTGGGTACAGTGCTTATCGTAGATGCGGATGATAAATTTATCGCTATCTTAAGTGATGGTGACCTTAGACGGGCACTGATGAAAGAGGGGTTCAGTTTAGACCACCTGGCTATAGAGTATGCCAGCCAGAATCCTAAAAGCTATACCAATACAGAGCTACTGGCAAGTGAAGCCCTTGAAATTATAGAAAATGGACGCATACAACTTCTGCCTATCACCAATGATGCGGGGAAGATCATCGGAGTATTGCATATCCATGACCTGGTCAATGCCGGTATTAAAAGCAAATAAAAACGAGACATAATGAGACTAAACAAATATATATCACATAACACCAAATATTCCAGAAGAGAAGCAGATAAGCTTATTGAAGAGGGAGAGGTCACTCTCAATAAACAAGTGTTGAAAGACTTTGCTTATGAAGTAGAAGAAGATGACCATATCTATGTTAAAGGCAGACCGGTCAAGAAGAGTAAAGAAGTGACTGTCATCGTTTACAACAAACCCAAAGGGGTTCTGGTCACAAAAAAAGATGACAGAGGACGTGCAACCATCTATCATAAACTACCAGGCAAATATAGACACTTTGTACCCGTAGGTAGGCTCGACTATGCCTCTGAAGGACTTTTGCTCTTAACAGACTCTCCAGAAGTCGCAACAGCTCTTATGGAGAGTGAATTAGACCGTACCTATAACCTGAAAATAGACAAACCTATCACACCAGAGATGATCAGCGCGATGCAAGAAGGTCTTGTACTGGATGATGCCCGCGCAGGTGCTCATGAAAAAAGCAAGATCCACAGTATGGAGTTTGCACCTTTCGTGCACTTTGAGATACGGGCTGAAGGGAAAAATTTTTCAAAGCTTCGTGTGACCATTGCTGAAGGTAAAAATAGAGAACTAAGACGTTTCTTTGCACATTTTGAAGCAAAAGTACTTGACCTTAAACGTGTCGCTTTTGGAGGTATAGAACTGAACAATCTGCCTACGAACAAAACACGTTATTTTACACGCAGAGAATATGATGATCTACACAAATTCATGAAACGTAGAACAAAGAATGCCGAAATAGAGGCAAAGAACAGAGCCAATGCAGCAAAACAAGAAGAGAAAAAATCTGATACATCAAAAAAGTATAGTAAAAAAGATTAAATTTTGCCAAACCTTGCACTGAAATATCGTCCCAAAACACTCGATGCACTGATAGGTCAATCACATCTTTTAGGTGAGCATGCCATACTACGAAAGCTCATCACATCAGGTACCCTCTCCCATACTTTCTTTTACGGACCGCCAGGCTGCGGGAAAACAACGCTTGCAAGGGTGATCGCTACCCTTCTAGATAGACCTTTTTACGAGATGAATGCCACTACACTCAAAATCGAGGATCTTCGCAAGATCTTTAAAGAGTACACCAATGCCTTACAAAAACCTCTTATTTTCATCGATGAGGTCCATAGACTCAGCAAGAACCAGCAAGAAGTACTCTTGCCTTTTATGGAAAACCAGGCAGCCCTGATCATAGGAGCCTCCACAGAGAACCCTTACTATTCACTTACTGCAGCGATGCGTTCCCGTTCTCATCTTTTTGCGCTCGAAGCGATTGATGAAACAGCGTTGCATACCTATCTTGATACCATCATTCAACTTGAAGATATCAGTGTAGAAGAGGATGCAAAAGAGTACCTTGTCTTTTCCAGTGGCGGCGATGTCCGTGCCATGTTAAACCTGCTTGAGAGTGCAGCATCTGTAGAAAGTCCTATCACATTTTATACACTCAAACAGATACGTCCTCATGCCATGCAGGCAGGCAGTGCTGAAAGTGAAAGTCATTATGAACTCACCTCTGCTATGATCAAAAGTATCCGTGGTTCGGATATAGATGCCTCCATCTATTATCTTGCCAGATTGATCGACGGGGGAGAACCTGCAGAGTTCATCGCAAGACGTTTGGCGATACTGGCCAGTGAAGATATAGGCAATGCCAACCCCCCTGCTCTCAATCTTGCCAGTTCCACACTTAACATTGTGAAACATATAGGGTATCCTGAAGCAAGGATCTCTCTTTCACAGCTGGTCATCTACCTCGCCTCATCACCCAAGTCCAACAGTGCTTATATGGCTATCAACCATGCGCTTAAGGATATAGCAGCCGGAGAGATACACCCTATTCCATCCCATATTAAAACCCATGCAAAAAACTATCTCTATCCCCATGATTTTGGTGGCTGGGTCAAACAATCCTACCTTTCAGTACCCAAAAAATACTATGACACACAACAGATAGGTTTTGAAAAAACGCTTTGGCAATGGCATGAGAAAATAGTGCCTAAATCATAAGACACATTTTTCACACATTTCTGTGCTATAATTCACACTATTTAATATAAAAAGGAAATTGAGATGAAACGAAATATACTTAAGTATATGCTTGTATCCAGTACAAGTATTATCTTATTAAATGGTTGTACAGGTCAAGAAGTAGCACCTAACAATGCTACACAGACAGGCGCAGCTACCGGTGCTGTGGCAGGTGCAGTGATAGGATACAATACAGGTAGTGGTGGCGGAAAAAATGCTGCGGTAGGTGCGCTTATCGGTACAGCCCTTGGTGCGGGCATAGGAAGTGCGGTGGACAGCAATAATCCAGAACCAGTAGAAACAGGCGGATGGCAATAGCCTTCATCTGATCATCAAAAGGAGATAAAATGAAATTAACCAAACCAATATTTGCTGCTACATTAGCTGCTTTTATGCTTGGAGGATGTTACAATCAGCCAGGCCTAGTTCAAGATGAAAGTTACGATCGTACAAAAACAGGTGTAGCTGCCGGTGCTTTGGCAGGTTCAATGATAGGCTATAATACAGGTAAACATGATGCGAAAAGTGCCATCATAGGTGGTCTTTTAGGTGCTGCTGTAGGTGGAGCTATCGGCTACAATATGGACCAACAAGCTAATGAAGTTGCCCGTGCACTAGGTACAGGTGTGAATAATGACCCTCTAGCAGCGCTTGATCCACGTAGAGACATCGTTGTATCAAAATATAATAACTATGTAAAGATCATATTTAGAGATCGTATGATGTTTGCTACAGGATCATCTAAGCTACAGTCGAATGCAAGATATAAAGTACAAAAAGTCGCACAAGTTTTACGTAACTATCCTCAAACTGTTGTAGGTGTAGCAGGATTTACAGATAATGTAGGAAGCTACCAATACAATCTTGGACTTTCACAAAGACGTGCAGCTACAGTAAGTGATATCCTTGCTGTGAATGGAAGACCCTACACAAAAGGATGTTCGTACAATAAAGCCATCGCACCGAATAACTCTGCTGAAAATAGAGCACTCAACAGAAGAGTAGAAGTCTATCTTTATGCAGACAGAAACAGAATGTCTGATCCTTGCCGTTAACCTCGGCTATTTCAATAAGCTAAGCTCTCGCTTGGCTTGTTCTGCATTCATTTTACCAGAAAAGTATTGACTTTCCACACTATCGATAGAGGCAATAAGTTTCGCCTGTAATATCTCTCCTCTCAATCTCTCTTTTACAAATATTTTCATTTCAGAAAAATCAGGGAAAAGCTCTAAAAATTCTGCTTTTAACTTAGAATTATTCCATGCTTGCACCTGTACAGTTGCTGGTGTATCAGTCATATCGAGTATTTCCCGCCCTATACTGTCAACGGTTTGATACTGATCAAATTGGTGCTTTTGCTTATATTCTTCATTTTGGAATTTCTCATCTTCCTGGATATCACCTACGAAATTGGTGACAAAATAAAGAAACCCAATACCTATGACAATAAAGAAAAATAAACTTTTGTCCATTATGAAATCCTAATTATTTATTTACGATGAAAAGTATACAATAATTTTTTATATATGTGAATTGTAGTTTTATTTTAAACCTAATTCATACTCCATGAAAATCCGTGAAGCGCTATTATCCTCGAAAGAAAAGAGAACAAATATGAAATAATGCGACAACAGCACAAGAAAGAGTATGAAAAAGAGATGAAAAAACTAGTATCATTTATGATATTAAACCACTCTCAAATGCATTTAAAGCCCTTTTTACCAATGTCGCTAAGGATACCTATCCAGCAACAAAGAAAGCAATTTATGGATACTGTACAGCATGGAACAAAATTGATAGATCAGCAGTATTTGGCTAAAGAGACTATAAAGGCATCGATATAACTTGAGAATAAAACATTAGCAATAAATATCAGGATAATCATTCTGAAAGTCTCTTAGGTTAGTCTATCATTGTGTGAGAATATTGATTATGAATTTGTAGATGGTGCGGATGAGAGGACTCGAACCTCCACGCCGTAAAGCACCAGATCCTAAGTCTGGCGTGTATACCAATTTCACCACATCCGCATGTGATTGTTTTACTAAACAATAAAAAGTAAGTGGTACACCCGTCAGGATTCGAACCTGAGACCGCTCGCTTAGAAGGCGAGTGCTCTATCCAGCTGAGCTACGAGTGCAAACAATATAATAATAAATAACAAAGTTGATACATTAAATGGTACGCCAGAGAGGACTCGAACCCCTAACCCTCAGATCCGAAGTCTGATGCTCTATCCAATTGAGCCACTAGCGCTTCATCATTCGGGTGGTTACCCTGTTTAATTACCAATGGGGTGGATGACGGGGCTCGAACCCGCGACACCCAGTGCCACAAACTGGTGCTCTACCAACTGAACTACATCCACCATAATTAAATGATTACTTATTATTATAACGTTAAATATCTAAATGGTCGGAGTGAAAGGACTCGAACCTTCGACCCCCTGGTCCCAAACCAGGTGCGCTACCAGACTGCGCTACACTCCGTTACCTTATAAAAAGGAACGCAATTATAGTCAAAAGGTTTCCATTTGTCAATAGATTTTGGAAAAAAAGTGAAAAATATGCATTTAATCACTAAATTAGAGGTACTTTAGGCGTTAATTAGTATAATGATTCAATCTTCGATACAGGGTTAACATATGAACAGTATATTTGAACAAATCAATAGTATTTTAGGCTCTTTTTTCTTCTTTGACATCTTTTTTGGCAAGATGGAAGGGACGAGTATGCCTTTCATCGTTGCATGGTTGATAGTAGGAGGGATTTTTCTTACTTTTCGTTTTGGTTTTATCAATGCACGCATGTTTGGTCATGCCTTTAAGATCATCACAGGTAAATATAAGACTGCTGACGATGTAGGGGAGATCACCCCTTTCCAGTCTTTAACCACTGCCCTATCCGCCACAGTTGGTCTGGGGAATATTGCAGGGGTTGCCATTGCCATAGCGGTAGGAGGACCCGGCGCTACATTCTGGATGATCCTGGCAGGATTCTTTGGTATGACACTCAAATTTACAGAAGTGACCCTTGCACAGATCTATAGAGAGATAAGACCTGATGGACGTATCATGGGTGGAGCGATGCAGTACCTTTCCATAGGACTTGCCTCTAAAGGATATATCAAACTGGGAAAAGTACTCGCTGTGATGTTTGCTGTACTTGCCATAGGAGGATCGTTGGGTGCGGGGAATGCATTCCAAACTTCACAGGCCATGGGTGCACTCTCAGAACGTATCCCTTTCTTTCAAGAGTATCCGATCATTTTCGGTCTGATCTTGGCAACACTGGTAGGATTTGTCATTATCGGAGGTATTAAACGTATCGCCAGTACAGCAGAGAAGATCGTTCCTGTCATGGTATTTATCTATTTGGCCGCATCCTTATGGATACTGATCACCAACGCTTCTCAAGTACCTGCTGCGATCTTAACCATCTTTCATGAAGCCTTTGCTCCTACTGCCGTTGCAGGTGGTCTCATAGGTGTACTTGTACAAGGTTTTAAGCGTGCTGCCTTCTCAAGTGAAGCCGGTATAGGTTCTGCAGCCATTGTACACTCTACTGCCTCAGTCAAATACCCTGTCAGACAGGGGATGGTCGCACTTTATGAACCCTTTATAGATACCATCGTTATCTGTAGTATGACAGCACTTGTGATCGTCACTACAGGTGTCTATGACCCTAGTGGAGAGTTTGCAAACCTCGTGGCTTCAAAACAGGGTGCAGCACTGACGGCAGCAGCCTATGGAACCGTCATTTCATGGTTCCCTGTGATCTTGTCATTCTCTATTGTACTTTTTGCTTTTTCCACGATGATCTCATGGTCTTATTATGGTGAGCGTTCTTGGACGTATCTGTTTGGAGAAAAATATACTCTGTTGTATAAACTGATCTTTGTGTCATTTACAGTGATATCATCCATCACAAGCGCTTCTACACTGTTAGAATTCTCTGATCTTCTTATATTGGGAATGGCCTTGCCAAACCTTATAGGGCTTTATATGCTGCAAGGTGTTGTTCACGCAAATCTCAAAGCGTATCTTGCAAAATGGAAAAGTGGAGAGTTGGATAAAGAGTGTATAGAAAAAGGGGTTTGTGAACCTAAGTCGTAGAGTATTATGTAAGTTATTTTAAAAGAGAGATGGATCAAACCATCTCCACACCCTTTTCACCTTTTTCAAGTGTACCGATCACATAACCGTCTGTATTTTCAAGTACGGCATCGACATTTTCAGGGTCTACTACCCATACCATTCCTACACCCATGTTAAAAGCTCTGTACATCTCTTCTTCTTCCACATACTGGCTCATGAATTCAAAGATAGGTAGTACCCTGATACTCTCTTTGTTTACGATCGCTCTCATACCTTCTGGAAGGACTCTAGGAAGGTTTTCTACGATTCCTCCACCTGTGATGTGGGCTAAGGCTTTTACGTACTGTTTATTGGCTTTATACTCTTTGACGTAGATACGTGTCGGTTCCAACAGCGTCTCTACAAGCGGTTTGCCGTTAAAATCATCTTGGAGGCTCATACCCAACTTGTCAAAGAAAAGTTTTCTTACCAATGAATACCCGTTTGAATGTACTCCGGAGCTTGGCATAGCAATGAGGACCTGTCCCTCTTTGACATTGGCTACCGTATCCATCTCTGAACGTTCTGCGATACCTACTGCAAATCCTGCAAGGTCAAAGTCATCATCTGAATACATACCTGGCATTTCTGCTGTTTCACCACCCACAAGCGCACATTCCGATCTACGACATCCCTCTGCGATACCCGCAACGACATCTTTTGCATTCTCAGGAAGCAATTTACCTGTTGCATAGTAGTCCAGGAAGAACATCGGTGTACCGTTATTACAGATAAGATCATTCACACACATGGCTACAAGGTCAATACCTACGGTATCAAGTTTACCGCTCTCTATGGCAATTTTCAGCTTTGTTCCTACACCGTCTGTTGCAGAAAGGATCACTGGCTCTTTGTAACCCGTTGGCAGTGCATAGGCTCCGGCAAATGAACCTATACCGCCGATCACATTTTTATCGAAAGTAGATTTTACATCGCTTTTGATCGCTTCTACAAACTCATTACCTGCATCGATATCTACACCGGCATCTTTATATGATATATTTGACATTAGTTATTGTCCTTTTCATTGGTTTCTTCACATTTACACGCAGGGAAGATCTTTTTAAGCATAATAAGCCCTGGACAGAAGCCTGTCAATCCTGCGATAACAAGCATGACCATCATGGCAAATTGCAAAATAAACGCAGCTGCATACATGCCAGAACCGGCCAAACCCATAACAAAGCCCAGTATACTAGCCTGTATTAAACGTTGTATCTTTTCAGCACACATTTAAAGATCCTTATGAGAAATTGGTCGTATTATATCTAATTTTAGCTGTTTAACTTCCGACCCAGCTTCTCCTCCACTGAACCTACTTTGTTACCCAGTCTGCCCACTGGACCATCACGCCAATCTATCTTGATAGAACTATAGACACGACCGCAATCCTTTTGAAGCTCTTCATAGGCTTTGTTAATCACAGCCAACACTTCTTCTACACTTTCACCCTCTATGATCGTACCCATAGGCGTAAGCTGGTACGCCAATCCGCTTTTATCCACAATATCCAAGACTCTTGCTACAAAGGCACTTTTACTTTGGGTTTTTTCCGTAGGGAACATACTGAATTCTACTAATGCTGACATGGTCATCCTTATTCTTTTAATTTATTTTTGATGTTATAACAGATTATAGGTTATAATCCAGCATAGTTCGGGTTAAAGGATGAAAATGGTGGATATGATCGTTGTAGGAGCGGGGGCTGCAGGACTAGTCGCTGCCATCACTTCTGCAAGAACAGGACAGAAGGTACTCCTTCTGGAACAAAATACCAAAATCGGCAAAAAAATACTTGTTTCTGGTAACGGAAAATGCAACATAGGCAACAGATATATCACTTCACATCGCTTTCATGGAGAGAACCCTGATTTTATAGATAGCGTGTTGAAAGGATATGACTTTCAAGTCGTAGAAAAGTTTTTCACATCCCTGGGGCTTGAACTCATCGAAGGGAAAGAAGGAAAAATGTTTCCTATGTCATTGCAAGCGAGTTCCGTGGTTGAAATACTTGAGTATGAAGCTGAAAAAGCAGGTGTAGAGATACTCTGTGACTCTGCAGTCACATCCATAAGCAAAGAAGAGGAAATTTTTACTGTAGAGACATCCCATGGCACAAAGCGTTGTAAGAAACTCCTTTTGGCATCAGGTTCGCCTGCCGCACCGCAACTCGGAGGCTCAAACTCCGGATATGCCTTTGCCACAAAAATGGGCCACACTCTCATACCGCGTCACCCTGCTCTTGTACAACTCTGTTCGGATGAAACATGGGTGAAAACCTGTGCAGGAGTAAAAGTGGCTGGGATAACGAAACTCTATGCAAATGGAGAGTACATCACAGAGAAAAAAGGTGATCTGCTCTTCACAAATTATGGCATCAGCGGGTTGGCCATTCTAGATCTTAGCCGAGAGGTCAGTACAAGGCTGGCAAATTATGACTATTGTGAGCTCAGTTTGGACCTCATGCCAGAACTAAGCAAAGAAAAGCTTACCAACCTACTGCTAAATCGCATCAAAGAAGGAAATGAAAAACCTATAGAACTATGGCTTCACGGTGTCATCAACAAAAAACTCATCTCTATCCTTTTGGAACAGTCAAAATGTAAAATCAAACAGGAAAAGGACTTAAACAGAAAAGAGGTCAGTAAGCTGGTCTACACCCTTAAAAATCTCAAGCTCTCCATAAACGATACCAAAGGTTTCAAAGGGGCAGAAGTCGCCACAGGCGGTGTCAATACCACTGAAATCAATCCGGAAACGATGGAATCAAAACTTGTAAAAAATCTCTATTTTGCAGGAGAGATACTCGATGTTGATGGAGACAGGGGAGGATTTAATTTTCACTTTGCCTGGGTGAGTGGGATGAGAGGAGGAAAAAATGTTTAAAAAAGAATTTTTGAAAAAAAATAAATTGGAGCTAACAGTATCTGTAATGATGTTCTTTTTAGTATGTATTCTAATGCTTATTCAACAAACTGCCATTGTCATTTTCATACTATTTGTATTGAGCTTTTTTATGTTACTTAATTCCATGAATAGATATAAAAAATTTAGCATACTTAGCCGTAATGAAAAAGAAAGATATAAAATTATTTCTCAAAAACCCAAACAAGAACGAAGTGAAGAGGAGGAAAATTTCTATCTACAGACACAAGAATCATTTTTTAGTTTATTGGCGGCAAAATATAGTTTTATTTTTGCTGTTTTATTACTAATACTTTATAAACTCTTTAAATAAAGAAGGAAAACTTGAATATAAAAAACATATATTCTGTGTTAAATTTGTTTGAAAGTTTCTAATGTGGTAAAGGAGCATACGAATCAGTATATATGACCCGCATGCTTTTTGAAGATGGAACAAAAGGGAAAAACTATTTTGCGTTCTTTTTGTCTCTTGCCATTCTCTTTCGGATATTCTCATCCAAATATTTCTTTCTGATTCTGATAGAGACAGGAGTAATTTCGATAAGTTCATCATCTTCTATCCATTCCATTGCGCTTTCAAGTGTAATAGGTCTTGGTGGTACAAGCTTGATGGCATCATCAGCACCCGAAGTTCTCATATTTGTAAGCTGCTTTCCTTTAAGTGGGTTCACATCCAAATCTCCTGGTCTTGCAGATTCACCGATTACCATACCCGAGTATACTTTATCTTGCGGTTTAATGAACATCACACCACGTGCTTGAAGGTTAAAGATAGAGAAGGCTACGGCTTCACCGTTATCCATAGAAACCAATGCACCCGGTGTTCTACTAACAACAGTTCCAGAATAAGGTCTGTACTCTAAGTAAGAGTGGTTCATGATACCTTCACCCTTAGTATCTGTCAAAAATTCATTTCTAAATCCGATAAGTCCACGTGCAGGGATCTCAAACTCAATCCTTACCGTACCATCTGGCATAGGGGTAAGTGAAGTCATTTCTGCTTTTCTTTTACCGAGTTTTTCGATGGCAACACCCTGAAACTCTTCAGGAACATCGACAACCAAGTGCTCAAATGGCTCCATTTTCACACCCTCTTCTTCTTTCACAACAACTTCCGGACGTGCAAGAAGGAATTCAAATCCTTCTCTTCTCATATTTTCAGCCAAAATACCGATCTGTAGTTCACCACGACCTGATACTTTGAATGATGCTTCACCTGTAGGCTCCATACGCATAGCGATGTTTGTTTCCATCTCTTTTTCAAGTCTTTCACGGATCTTGTTAGACGTAACATGTTTTCCTTCTGTACCTGCCAAAGGACCATCATTGACAGACATAATAACTGAAAGTGTCGGCTCTTCCACGTGCATAGGGTCGAGTGCTACTGGATTTACAGGATCACAGATAGAATCACCCACATCAATGTCAGCAAATCCTGCGATCGCTACGATATCACCTGCTTCAGCTTCTTGAATCTCGATACGATCAAGTCCTTTAAATCCGATAAGCTTAGAGACTCTGGATTTTGATTTAGAACCATCTGCTTTAACAAGAAGATACTCATCACCTTTTTTCACTTTACCGTTGAAGATACGTGTAATACCGATACGTCCAACAAAGTTGTCTGAGTCAAGGGTAAATACCTGAGCCTGTGTATCATTGTCAGGTGAGCCTTGCGGATATGGTACTTTATCTAAAATCGCTTCGAAAAGTGGTGTCATATCTTTGTTTTCATCTTCCATTTCCCATTTTGCATACCCATCTCTGGCTGCTGCATACAGTACAGGGAATTCAAGTTGCTCTTCATTGGCATCAAGTGCAACAAGAAGGTCGAACATTTCGTCAAGTACTCTTTCAGGGTCTGCTCCGTCTTTATCGATCTTGTTGATCACAACAACGGGAATAAGTCCAAGTTCAACTGCTTTTTTCAAAACGAATTTTGTTTGTGGCATTGCACCTTCTTGTGCATCCACAAGCATCAATACGCCATCTACCATCTTAAGTACACGCTCAACTTCACCACCGAAATCAGCGTGACCCGGAGTGTCGATAATATTGATCTTATGGTCACCGTAAGTGATCGCCGTGTTTTTTGAAAGAATCGTAATTCCTCTTTCTTTTTCGATATCATTAGAGTCCATTGCTCTTTCTTGCACCTCTTGGTGTGCAGCATAGGTTCCTGATTGTTGAAGTAATTGATCTACAAGTGTAGTTTTACCATGGTCAACGTGCGCAATAACCGCGATGTTTTTAATCTTTTGCATAAAATGTCCTAAAATAAGGCTTTGTGCCCTATGTGTAATTTTCGCGAATTATACCCAAAAATTGCTATATAAGAGATTTTAATATAAAAAATTATCTCATTTGACTCAATGTTCTGTTCTATCGCTATACAGATATCTACCTTTTCTACAGTGAAAATCCGTATACTTCATGGTAGGTTTTCATCGCATAACGGTCCGTCATCGCTGCGATATAATCTGCAATAACCCGCTCTTTAATACGTACATCAAAAAGTTCTTTTTGATAGGGAGGAAGCAGATCTGTATCTTCTGTGAATGCCTTATAGAGTCCTTGTATACACTGTTTCCCTGCGTGCATTTTTCGTACAATTTTTTGGTGTTTATAGAGTTTCTGATATAGCAGTTTTTTGAGTTTTTTAAGCTGTGTTCCTGTCTCTTTTGAAAATCCTACAGGTAACTCCTCTTGCGCATCGATGGTCACACAGATCGGTGTCTCTTGCCGATATTGTTTTGCACCCTCTTTTGAAGTCTCTATAAAATCTTCTACAAGCAGCTTAATAAGTCCTGCTACAAATCGGTGTCTATAGAGTTTCTCTTCTCTTGTAACGCCCTCCTTTTGTACCACTTCATCCACCCTTAAACAAAGCGCATCTTTTAACAGGTCATCAAACGAAATGAGCCCGTATTTGATACCGTCATCTATGTCATGTGATGTGTAGGCTATCTCATCTGCATGATCCACTACCATTGCTTCAAGAGAAGGGTGTTTTTCTAAATCAAAATGGGGGTCCAGTCCCTCCAAAAAAGGTTTTTTATAGGGATAGGAATGCTTAAGTACCCCTTCTAGCGTGGCAAATGTAAGATTAAGTCCGTCAAACTCTTTGTAACGTTTTTCCAGTTTGGTCAAAACCCTGAATGACTGAAAATTGTGTTCAAAGCCTAATGGCCTGCCATCTGCCTTTAAAAGTTTATCTAACTCGTCTCCGCCCACATGCCCGAACGGCGTATGTCCCAGATCATGTGAAAGTGCGATCACTTCCGCAAGAGTCTCATTAAGGTCCAGCATACGTGAAAGTGTTCTGGCTATCTGGCTTACCTCAAGTGAATGGGTCAAGCGTGTACGAAAGTAGTCACCTTCATGATTTAAAAAAACCTGTGTTTTATACTCTAAACGTCTGAAAGAACTACAATGCAGCACTCTATCCCTGTCTCTTGCAAAAGGGTCTCTAAAATCTTTTTCGAAACTAAAAAATCGTTCATCGGGTCTCACAGTCTAATCCTTATATAGCTCTAAATTTATAGTGATATAATTGTATCTAAATATATGATGGAGTCTCCCCATGGAAACAATGGAAATGTATCACATAGCGTATGAAAAACCTAAAGTTACGCTTTTACAACAATCTGGCCTTGGTGTTGCAGAGATCGCAGCAAGAACATGTTATGACAGTTTCGAAAACAGTGAAAATTCATGTGTAAAAAATGCAATGGATCATTTGGATACGAATGCCATCAATAACATCGATGATTCAGATCTTCTTTCAAGTCTTGCATGGGTACATCACCATCACTCCATCATCGAACATGCGACTTTGAGTTATTTGATACAGGGAACTTCACGAGGTGTGCTGCAGGAGCATGCAAGACACAGACTCCAAGCCATTTCTGTAAGAAGTACACGCTACACCATGTCAAGCGTTATCAATGCTTTTGTAGCTTCACTTGAGGCAGAGGACGGTTTTGAATTCTTTTTTGAAACACTTCTCACTTTAAACCTTTTCGTCATAACAGACAAAGAGTATCTGCACATCGAGATCAGAGCGATCTATGACAAATTACATTTTCAATATCAAAGAGACAGTGATTTCATAAACAATGCTGTGGCAAAATCTTCTATACCTTTTATAGAAGAGAACAGAGGCAATGCCGCCACACTCTTTAAAGCATTGGAAAACGGAAAGAAAAAAAGAAACGTGGGAGATGGCTTTAAACACATTGTCTCAGATAACTGGAAAGTGGACATGGTGGTCACCTTTAATATCAGAAGTCTTAAAAACTATTTTGACCTCAGGGATTCCGGTGCAGCTTGGTTCCAGATACAATGGCTGGCTGAAGCGATGAAAGCAGTCACCCCTGTAAAATATCTAAAACTCATCGATAAAAACTATAAAGACAAATAATATAAAGATTGTCTTTTAAAAATATATTTACAAGAATTTAATTGACATTTAATATAATATAAGAATATAATAAATTTTAATGAGAATTACAATGATACAAGGAGTGTAAAATGAAAAAATTCAATCTTTCATTAGTAGCGTTGTTGGCAATGAGTACATTCGCAACGGCGGGTGGAGATATTGCACCGGTTGAGCCAGTAGTAGAAACTCCAATGGTAGAAGAATCTACAGGCTCATTTTATGCAGGTTTAGGTTATTCCTATATGAACTTGGATCCTGACAATAGTGATGAAGCAAATGGTGACGCAGTACTTTTACTGGCAGGGTACAACTTTAACCAATATATTGGTGTGGAAGGTAGATATAGCGGACTTACCGATTGTCTTGAGAATACAGCTATCTATCTTAAACCTATGTATCCAATGGGTGGTATTACACTTTACGGATTGCTTGGGTACGGGCAGGTAGACTATGATGGCGGACAAAACTTGTCTGAATCAGGTTTTCAGTGGGGACTTGGTGCCAGCTATGAAGTGGTTAAGAATATAGATGTATTCGTGGACTACACAAATCTCTATGATGATACAGGATTTGATGGTGCATTACCAAACCAAGATGTTCTAGCTGATTCTATCAATATAGGATTTACCTATAAATTCTAAAATAATGCTAAGCCTTAAGGGGCTTGGCCACATAAAAATCTTCACTCTATTTACCCTTTCTTGCTACAATTGAACTTACACTAAATTTCACTATAATACGTTTTCATGAATGACTTTATACTTTAAATTTTGGAGCACTTTTTTGCGTTTTTTAACACTACTGATATTTTTGCTATTTACACTCAATCCTCTTCATGGGGAGATACTTTCAATGGAGAACATCACCACACATATCCAAAAAGGTGTTCAAACACGTATCGCTGGTCAAAACAGACCTATCATTCAAGAGATTTATACCCAAACTGGCAATAAGCCTTTATGGATAGGAAATAAAAACAGAATAAAAACAAGTCACCTGATACAGGCGCTCAATGACCCTCTTTTTAACTATAAAAATAAATCGTTTGATCAAAGATCCATCAAACATCTCTTTTACCAGCTTGACAATGGAGAGATCAGCCAGGTAAAACAAACCTCTGCCTATGCAAAACTTGACCTTGTATTGACCAGCTCATTCGTACGTTTAGTAAGATTTATCGTTCAGGGTGATGTAGACTGGAACCTTGTACAGAAAAAACTGAACACCCTTGAACAAAGTGATGATATTACTGCTAGATGGGAAATGGAACCTAAAGCATTTCCAGATCTTAACGGACTGATCTCTGCTATAGAGAATGACACTATCTATGAGTATCTAACTTCTCTTCTTCCTATGGAAAAACGATACAGAAAACTTGTCAAACTTCTTAATGATTATCGTGTGATGGATAAATTTCCAAAGATAAAATATAGTAATGAAACGTTGAAACTGGGTGATAGTTCCAGTCGTGTCGAAGAGATAAAGAGACGATTGCAGATCACTGGTGATTATCCTAAAAATGCACCTATTGACAGTAAATTTGATGAAACACTTAAAAGAGCAGTCATGACCTACCAAAAGCGTTACCTGATCAAAGTAACAGGCATGGTGGACAGAACAACAACCTACTATCTTAATCTTCCTGCAAAAAGTAATATACAGGCCATCATTACAAATCTGGATAAAACAAAACTCTATCCAAAACAATTTGAAGATGAACATATTGAAGTGAATATACCCGATTTTAATCTTCGGTATTATAAAGATCAAAAGAAGGTCATGAAAAAAGGTATTGTCGTAGGACGTATAGACAGACCGACACCGCTTTTCTCCAATGCGATAAGCTATATGGTACTCAATCCGACATGGACCATACCTGATAATCTTATCAAAAGAGATCTGATCCCTGTACTGAGAGATAACCCTATGTATCTCGAAGAGAATAATATGCATGTATTTCAAGGGAATAAAGAAATAAATATCACCCAAGAGATGCTGGATCCCT
Source organism: Sulfurovum xiamenensis (assembly GCF_030347995.1). Classification (NCBI taxonomy): domain Bacteria; kingdom Pseudomonadati; phylum Campylobacterota; class Epsilonproteobacteria; order Campylobacterales; family Sulfurovaceae; genus Sulfurovum; species Sulfurovum xiamenensis. The sequence goes on along the minus strand of NZ_JAQIBC010000004.1, from coordinate 40,919 downwards.
ATGAAAAGAGTGAAAAACCTGTGCCTTACCGTATTGTGCAGTTTCCAGGTGAAACAAATGCACTTGGACGCGTAAAATTCATGTTCCCAAATAAATATGCCGTCTATCTACATGATACAGACAATAAATCATTGCTATCCCGTCGTTATAAGATCTATAGTTCCGGTTGTATGCGTGTAGAAAAACCTTTTGATCTTGTAGATATGCTGCTTGAACATACATGGAAAAACTATTCTCAAAACAAAATTGATGAAATACTCGCAAGTAATGAGCCTACAACTATCTATCTGAAAAAACAGATCCCTGTGCATATCCTATACTTTACTGTCTACGAAGAGAATGGATTGGCCTATTTCAAAAATGATATCTATTTGTATGATAAGATCATTGAAGAGTCCGTAGAAGGGAACAAAAAGTCTACATTTACCATACCTGAAAAACGTATGATATCTGTAAAGAAAAATGCACAACCGCTTTCTAACTAGATTTTTTTCGTAGTTTTACCCTTTGCAGATGTGTCAATGCAATAGCCATTGCATCTGTAATATCCAAGGGTTTGATCTCCTTTTTAATGCCAAAAAGTCTTTTTACCATAAAAGCGACTTGTTCTTTATCAGCTTTTCCATTTCCAGTGACTGCTTTTTTGACCTGTAATGGCGTATATTCATAGAAATAACCTATCTCCTGGAGTATTTTTAATGAAAGTGCTCCCCTGAATTGTGCAAGCTTTAAAACAGACTTGGGATTATAGGCAAAAAAGATATCTTCTATGGCCACTTCATCTACTTTATGTGCCTTTAAAATGACGTCAATGCCTTCTACAAGCTCAATGATCTGCTCTTGTAACTCTTTTGCTTTGATTTTAAGTAAACCTGCTTCAACCAGTGAAAACTTTTTTCCATCCCAAAATATGATACAGTACCCTAAATTACGGCTTCCGGGGTCTATTCCTAAAATATTCATTCACACCTTTGTTCACATAGTGAATAAAATTATTCAACTCTGTTTAATGACGCTATTTTAGCTTAAGTTGGCTAAAATATCATAAGTTATTCACATACAGAATTTTAACGCTTGAAAACTGTGAAAATCTATTCACACATTTAAAAATATTAAAGGCATGAACGGATGAATATAGGACAAAAAGTACTTTTTGAACTGAAAAAAGAGATCACTGAAGTAGAATATGAACGATATATTAAAAACCTTACTTATGATACCAAACGTTCCCGAAGTAATATTGCCTATTTTAATGCGCCTAATATGATCATTGCAAAATGGATCAAAAGTAAATATACTGATAAGCTCATGCATCTTTTTGAACTGCAGAACGAAGTCAAACCGGAAATAGAAATCACCGTAGGCAAACAAAAAGACCAACGTTCAACACCAGTTACAAAACATACAAGTGAAAAAAGTCATTCGAAAAGTACCTATCTCAACCCCTCTTTGACCTTCGAAAGTTTTATTGTAGGGGACTCTAACCAATTTGCCTATACCACAGCAAAATCCGTAGCAGAAAAACCTGGTAAACTTTATAACCCTCTTTTTCTTTATGGTGGTGTAGGGCTGGGGAAGACACATCTTCTTCAAGCCATAGGTAATTATCATATAGATCTGGGAAAAACTGTTATCTATACAACATTAGAACAATTCATGAACTCTTTCACTTCACATCTACGTTCCCAGACCATGGATAGATTTAGAGAAAAGTTTAGAGAGTGTGATCTACTTTTGATAGATGATATACAATTTCTAAGCAGAAAAGAACAGACACAAGAAGAATTTTTTCACACGTTTAATGAACTCTATAACAATAATAAACAAATTGTCATAACTTCAGACAGACAACCCAATAAGATCGCCGGACTTGTCGATAGACTAAGAACCCGTTTTGAAATGGGACTCCTTGCAGATATACAACCACCTGGACTGGAGACTAAAATTGCCATCATACAAAAAAAATGTGAACTTGACGGTATATCACTGGATAATGAAATCGTCAATTACATCGCTACGCACATGGGTGACAATATACGTGAAATCGAAGGAACCATCATCAAACTGAACGCATTGTCTTCCATGCTTAACCAGGAGATCACTCTTGATTTTGCACAAAATGCCATCAAAGACCAGCTTAAAGAGAAAAAAGAGAACATTACCATAGATGAAATAGTAAAAATTATTTCAAAAGAACTCAATATCAAACCTTCAGATATGAAATCTAAAAAACGTACCAAAAATGTGGTAAATGCAAGAAGAATTGCGATCTATTTAGCTAGAAACCTGACCCCTAATTCTATGCCTCAAATAGCCGTATATTTTGGTATGAAGGACCATACAGCCATTTCACATGCTATGAAAAAAATCAATGAACTTATAGAGAGTGATGAAAATTTTAAAGTAATTTTAGAAGAACTCTCCAACAAAGTAAATACCCATACACAAAGTAATGACATATAAACACTATTTCATCATAGAAAACTTGAATAAAAAAAAGATATAATTTTAAAAGTGAATAAATGTGAATGTTCAAAAAGAGTTAGACATTCAATTAAACAACGGTCACGCCAGCGATTAAAGTAGTTTTTCACATATTCATGTCGTACTACTACTACCTACTAATTTTATTAAAAATAAGGAGAGTCAATGAAGATAAGAGCACAAAAACAAATTATAGAATCTATACTCATTAATTTACAACCTTTTTTAGAGAAAAAAGATGCAAGTCAAATAACCTCACATATACTATTTTCAACACAAGACAATAAGTGTATTATTAAAGCCACCGATTCTGAAATAGGTTTACAAATTGTTACTGATAATATTAATATAGAAGCAGAAGGAGCATTTACTGCACACGGTAAAAAACTCCTGGATATTATACGTATACTTAAAGATGATGAAATTACCTTAGAACTTTTAGACAATACACTCATTATCAAACAAAAACATTCTAAATTTAAACTACCGACATTTGATGCTAACTCTTATCCATCATTCCCTAATATAAATGATAAACCTCAAATTTCTCTGGATTCTCTAAATTTGATTCAAAATCTTAAAAAGATCTCTCCTGCAATAGACACGAACAATCCAAAATTTGAACTCAATGGTGCTTTGATCAATATAAAAAATGACGGCACAGATCTAGTAGGTACCGATACTAGAAGATTGGCCATTGCAACCATACCAGGAAATAATAATGAAGCCCTCTCTTTAATTGTGCCTAAAAAAGCTATTTTGGAAATTCAAAAACTCTTTTTAGATCAAATCGATATCTTCTTTGATGAAACAAACCTTATTATTTCAAATGAAAACTATTATTTCTATACAAGATTGATCAATGGAAAATTCCCGGATTATCAACGTATCATCCCTGCTACAACAAAACATCAAATTACACTACCTAAAAAAGAAATGGTTGATGCTATAAAAATGATCACAACCATTTCACAAGAAATAAAAATGACACTTTTATCTGATACTATTATTTTTAACTCTTTGAGTGCAGATAATGTAGAAGCTAAAACAGAATTAGAGATCAATACAGGTCTCAATGATAAATTTGAACTCTCATTCAATAGTAGATATATCTTAGATTTTATTTCACAAGTCAATAAGAATGAATTTACTATTGAATTCAATGAACCTTCACTGCCGTTTATTGTTAAAGACGATAATTTTATTACAATCATCATGCCAATCGTAGCATAAAAGGAACAGCGTTATATGAGTGAAAATAAAACAAAATATATTTTTGTTACAGGTGGTGTACTTTCATCTTTAGGAAAAGGTATTACTGCTGCAAGTATAGGAACATTATTAAAACATACAGGACAACGTGTAGGCGTACTAAAACTCGATCCCTATATCAATGTTGACCCTGGTACTATGTCTCCTTTGGAACATGGTGAGGTTTTTGTTACCAAAGATGGTGCAGAAACAGACCTTGATCTTGGTCATTATGAAAGATTTTTAGATACTTCATTGACACAAAACAATAACTTTACCACAGGTCTTGTTTACAAAACGGTTATTGAAAATGAACGTAAAGGAAAATATCTTGGAAAAACGATCCAAGTGGTTCCTCATATTGTAAACGAAATTAAAGATCGTATCGTTAAAGCAGGCGAAAATAAAGATATTCTCATTGTTGAACTGGGTGGTACAACAGGTGATATCGAAGGTTTACCGTTTTTAGAAACGATCAGACAAATGAAACATGAATTTGGTAAAACGCAGGTGATGAATATACACGTCACGCTTTTACCTTATATCAAAGCTGCAGGAGAGCTTAAAACCAAGCCGACACAGCATTCTGTACAGGAACTTAGACGCATAGGAATTGCACCGCATATGTTGGTACTCCGTGCTGAAGTGCCAGTTTCTACTGAAATTAAACGAAAAATAGCCTACTCTTGTGATGTAGATGAAGATTCTGTAATCGTTGCTGCTGATGCACCTACGATTTATCAAGTACCTTTAAACTTTTTAGATCAAGATATATTAACACCTATTTGTAAACAATTGGATCTACATGATTGCCAGCCTAACATGGATAAATGGAGAGATCTGGTACATAAGATCATTATGCCTAGTGACAGTATGAAAATTGCATTTGTAGGTAAATACCTGGATCTTAAAGAGTCTTATAAGTCTTTAACAGAAGCCCTTATTCATGCAGGTGCACATCTTGATACAAAAGTAGAGATCAAATGGGTGGACAGTGAGAAGGTTGAAGATGACGGTGCGCAAAAATATTTGAGTGACTGTGACGGTATTTTGGTTGCAGGTGGTTTTGGCGGACGTGGTGTAGAAGGTAAAATTCAGGCCATTCAATATGCAAGAGAAAATAAAATACCATTTTTAGGTATTTGCCTTGGTATGCAACTGGCAATGGTAGAATTTGCCAGAAATGTACTGGGTATAAACGATGCAACGTCTGTAGAATTTGATGAGAATACCCCAAATCCTATTATTTATCTTATCGATGAATTCATAGATGCGAGTGGTTCAAAACAGGTAAGAACTACGACATCTCCAATGGGTGGGACCATGCGTCTTGGTGAATATGAATGTGAAACAAAAGAGGGTTCAAATCTTAGAGCAGCTTATGGTTCTAAAGTGATTTATGAAAGACATAGACACCGGTATGAAGCAAACCCTAAATATAGAGAAGCGTTAGAGGCAAAGGGTATGGAAATTACAGGTGAATCTGACGGACTGATAGAAGCAGTAGAAGTAAAAGATCACCCATGGTTCTTAGGTGTACAGTTCCACCCGGAATTTACTTCTAGACTCCAAAATGCCAATCCATCGATCTTGGCTTTTGTCAATGCAGCACTTCAACATAAAAAATAGATGGTTCGCCCATTAACACTCACAGGGTTAGAAACACTTTTAACTATGCGCTTTGAAGAGGGTTTCCTCTCTTTGCGGGATCTACCTAAACCTTCTTTGTTTAAAGATATGGATAGAGCAACAGAACGTATCGTTGATGCCATTAAAAATAGAGAAAAAATAACCATTATCGGTGACTATGATGTCGATGGCGTCACCTCTACCACTTTGATGAAACTTTTTTTCGATGAAATCGGTTATCCTATAGAGTGGATCATACCAAACCGGTTTAAAGATGGATATGGGCTCTCTGCAAATATCATACCTCGTATAATCGGTACAGATCTGGCACTGACAGTGGATAACGGTATTTCAGCTGTCTATGCAGCCCAACTTTGTAAAGAAGAGGGTATAGATCTTATTATTACAGATCATCATCTTTTAGCGCCTGAAGTACCAGAAGCTTATGCCATCATAAACCAAAAACAAGAAACATGTACTTTTCCTTATAAAGATGTGTGTGGTGCTCAAATTGCATGGTATCTTATTGCCTCACTTAAAAATGCACTTGAGATTAAAATTGACATGATGGCATATATGGAATTGGTCTCTATTGCTATTATTGCAGATATGATGCCACTGCAGCATATTAACCGTGCAATGGTTCTTGCAGGGATCAAAGCGCTCAATCAGAGTAAACGGCCTGCGATCAGAGCTTTTCTTGAACACAGTCAAAAAGAGATGATCACATCAGAAGATATAGGATTCTTTCTTGCACCGTTACTGAATAGTGCAGGGCGGATGGAAGATGCCTCTTTTGCCGTAGATTTTCTCACTTCGACTAATATCTATGATGCTAGAGTAAGATTGGAACGTCTTATAGAATTTAATACCCTTAGAAAAGCTACCGAACATGATATTACACAAAAAGCCATGACCCAAGTGGAACAGGATGACAAAGTGGCGATTGTGGTTGGTGAAGCGTGGCATGAAGGCGTGGTAGGTATCGTAGCGGCAAGGGTGGCACGGGCATGTGAAAAACCTTGTATCATACTGACTCAAAGTGAAGAGGGATTACTGAAAGGGAGTGGTAGAAGTTTTGGAGAGTGTGATCTCTTTGCTATTGTAGATGGTGCTAGAATGCATTTAGAGAAGTTCGGAGGTCATCAAGCAGCCATTGGTCTCTCTTTAAAAGAAGAGAGCTTAGAAACCTTTAAAATGGAAGTAGAGAGAAATTTTAAAGAAGGTGCTTATGTGAAAGAACTGTTTGACCCGGATATTGTAGGAAATCTGCATTTTTCTGCTATCTCTTTTGAGTTGACATCCCTCATGAAGAAGTATGAACCTTACGGACAGGGAAATGCTACACCTAAATTTGTCAGTAGCAATGTGGAGATTCTTCAGGCAGACACTATGGGTAAAGAGGGAGAACACATACGTTTTTCTTTTGCCCAGGATGGTGTCGTGATGCAGGGAGTGAAATTCAAGACACGGGAAGTATTTGAAACGGGTACTAAAGTTGATATCGTCTATACAGTCACTGAAAATCATTTTCGGGGAAGGGTTACTTTACAACTAATGGTAGATAAAATCGTCACATGATGTTTTATTTTCTAGATTGAATTAGTAAAGATCCAAATGATAAAAAACGTTAAAACAGATAGGTGGAGTGTGTATTCAAAAAGGAGATTACAATAAAAAAAATTGTAATGTATCTGTTTTAACGCCCATAGATTAGGGATAAATACTATGGATAAGATAAGTATAACCTAGGTCATTCAATAAATATACATATTTCTGTATATTTTTTAATCAATTGAAGTGAGATTTAAAATTATTGATAATGTTATTAGATGAACCTAAGGCAAAAAGCCTTAGGTATGTTAATGGAGAGAGATTAAATTGGTAAAACTCTGATGTTTTCGTCTAGTTTCTCTTTTAAAATGTTTTCTATAGCGAAAAGTGTACCTGTACTTGAACTTGCACAACCAGAACATGCACCTAAATAACGGATGTAAATGTCAAAGTTCGCACCGTTCTCTTTGATGTCAAGGATCTCCATGTCACCGCCGTCCATCACAAGCATTTGTCTGATATTTTCATCGACTACTTTATCGACTGCTTTGATACGCTGAACGATAGTCATTTTAGCAAAATCAGCAGCAGGACCACCTTCATTACCAAGCGTTGCACCAGCAGCGATTTTTTCCTTTTCATACTCTTCTAACAGGTCTACAAGATAGACATCTTTTTCCTCGTGTCCACCAGGTTTGATACATGATTTACAAAATGCACCTGCTTTTGTGTAATCTGTGATCTGTTCCACTGTAGTAAGGTCATTAAGACGGATCACTTCTTGAAGTGTAGAGAGTGTGACACGTGCACATTCACACACGATTACTTCCTCTTCAAAGCTTTCGATATCTACACCTTTATACTGTGCTGCAGCTTTCTTGATCACATCATAAGCCATAACAGAACAGTGCATTTTTTGCGGTGGCACTGCCGGGGTATCAGCGTCATCACGCATTGCTTTTTCAACATCGATATTTGTGATCTTCACAGCTTCATCCACTGTTTTGCCTTTACAGAGTTCAGCCATTGTATCAGAAGAAGCAATAGCAGTACCACAACCAAAACTTTTGAACTTAGATGAAAGAATTCTATCTGTTTCAGGATCTACTGCCCAGTAAAGTCTTACGGCATCCCCACAGCTCTCTGCACCAAAGTCGGCAACGATGAGCCTTGCACCCATCTCTTTTGCTTCTTCTTCAGTGATCTCACCCATGTTTTGCGGGTTGTTCATTAAATCTGTTACTTTATTGCTGTACTCATCCCAGATGGTACCGCCTACTAAACTATCTATACCCATAATATATCCTTTCTTATTTTCTATCTATTAATGGTGATGAGCGTCTAATCCGCTCTCATGACCTGCCGGTGCATATGCGTATGAACTTGAGATCCCTCTCAGTCTTATCACCGCTGCGTTGACCACTTTAAGTGTGTAGTCCAACTCATCCTGTGTCGTGTAACGGCTCAGTGAAAAACGGATAGCCGTATGTGCCAAATCCTCTGCTGCACCGATAGCTTCCATCACTGAGTTTGCTTCCAGATCTTCACTTGCACAGGCTGAACCTGTACTTGCACCGATACCTGCACGGCTAAGATCCCATAACATTGATTCACCTTCAATACCTCTGAATGAAATGAGGATGGTATTTGGTGTTCTTTTCTCTCTTGGTGTGACGACGAATGTATCTTCTATTTTGAGGAGTTCATCTTCAAAAGCATCTCTCATCTTTCTGATCTCTGACATTTCATAGTCAAGCGCATCGATCGCCTGTTCCATTGCCTTACCCATACCTACGATACCAGGTACATTGAGCGTACCTGAACGGTATCCACCCATTTGTGAACCACCGTGAAGTAGAGGCATAAGCTCTTTGCCTTTTTTCATATACAAGGCACCTACACCCTTAGGTCCATGGAACTTATGTGCTGAGAATGTAAGGTAGTCTACATTAAATGACTGTACATCTACAGGTATTTTCCCTATAGCTTGTACGGCATCTGTATGAAAAGGTACGTTGTGTTTTTTACAGATAGCACCTATCTCTTCTACCGGGAAGATAGCACCTGTTTCATTATTTGCCCACATCACTGATACAAGAGCAGTTTTATCTGTAATATTCTCTTCTACACTCTGGGCTTCTATGAGTCCTTCACTGTTGATGGGAAGATAGGTCACCTTGCATCCCATACTCTCTATAAACTTCGCAGTGGCAATGACAGAAGGGTGTTCTACTTCAGAAACGATAATATGGTTCTTTTTACCTGTCAAAATCTGATCAAAATAGATACTTTTGAGTACCCAGTTATTGCTCTCTGTTGCACAAGAAGTGATGATAACAGAATCCTCTCTAGGAGAATTGATACCTGCATAGATTCTTTCCATACCGGCTTTTATACCAGGATGCGTGTCACTTGCAAATATGTGCAGTGAGTTTGGATTACCATACCTTTGTACAAAATAAGGTTCCATCTCAGCGAAGACCTGAGGGTCAACGATAGTGGTTGCATTATTGTCTAAATAGACCTTCATTCATTTTCTCCTTTGAATAGGACCAAATCCATTCAATTTCATTTAAATTTTTTTTGTAATGATACTCATTTTAATTGAGACAATTTTAGTCCTAATTAGTTTTACGCATAATACGCTGTTATTCTTAAATTAAGATAAATTTTAAGTTAAAGAGGGGGAGTTTTACTCTGATTTATATGGTTTTTGCCTGATCTACAACGAGGAGAGTTTAAATACGGAATATGTTATAGATGTTATCTGCAAGTTACAAATACCAAATACGGAGACTATCCGTTTTGGTTTAAAAATTTGAAGGGGTAGGTGTATTGATAAGGTTATAAAATTCGTTTCTGGTACGCTCATCACTTTTAAAGAGACCACGCAGCGCAGAACTGACTGTCGTTGAATTGATTTTTTGCACCCCTCTCATCTCCATACACATATGGCGTGCATGTACGACTACTGCTACACCTTTAGGTTTGATCGTTTCCAAAATAGCATCTGCGATCTGTTCGGTCATCTGTTCTTGTATCTGCAGACGTCTGGCATAGACATTGACGATGCGGGGGATCTTTGAGAGACCCACGACTTTTCCGTCAGGTATGTATGCCACATGGGCTCGTCCTATAATAGGAAGCATGTGATGTTCACACATAGAGTAGAACTCGATATCACGTACCAGTACCATCTCATCATTACTTGTGCTGAAGAGTGCTTGATTCAGTATCTCTTTGGGGTCCTGCTGGTAACCCTCTGTCAGGAATTGGAGTGCTTTGGCAACACGGCTTGGTGTTTTAAGTAAACCTTCCCGTGTAGGGTCTTCTCCTAAAAGTTCAAGGACTTTGGTCACAGCCTGTTCAAATTCTTCTTCTTTATTCATGATAGTACCTAATGAGATATTTTTCACATTGTAGCTAAAAACAATTTAACAATCTTCTCATCTACTTTGGAGATAGCGAGTTTTTGTATCTCATCGACACTAAAATAGTCAGAGTGTTCAGGCGTATGTTCATAATAGAGATAGACTTTACAGTTGAGTTTAAAGTGTGTATAAACATGGGTGACTTCACCAAGATATTCAGAGGCACACTCCGGGATCTTCACAGATTCAAAGCCCCAGAGGCCATGTAGGAATTTACCCTCTCTTTGTGTCAGTGAGAGTTTATCTTCATAGATACGGATAAGGATGTTTTGTTCTCTGGTCGGTACCATACGTTTCTTTTTTTCAGGATAGCGTTCAGGCTCTTCTTTTCCTTTACAGATATCACTAAGAGGACAGATCTCACATTTGGGATTTCTAGGCAGACAGATCGTTGCCCCTATATCCATCATTGCCTGGTTATAGTCAAAAGGATTGACTTTGTCTACCAGATCATAAGCGATCTCCCAGAGTCTTTTCTCTGTGGGCTTGATGAGTTGATGCAGACGGCACAGTATACGTTTGACATTGGCTTCCATGATAGGAACAGGTTGGTGAAAGGCAAAGGCAGCAACGGCATGGGCAGTATTTTTACCGATACCTGGAAGTTTGATGAGTTCCTCTATATCACTTGGCAGTTCATCTACAAGTGTGGCAGTCTTGTGTAGGTTTTTGGCACGATTGTAGTAGCCAAGCCCTTCCCACATCTTCAATACATCATCCAAAGGTGCTTCCCCTAAACTTTTTAGGCTGGGAAAACGTTCAATAAAAGGGATGTAGTATCTCTCCAATACGGTTTTGACCTGTGTCTGTTGAAGCATCACTTCCGAGAGGTAGATATAATATGCTTCATCTGTGTTACGCCAGGGGAGGTCCAGTCTTCCGCTTTGCTGGTACCACTCTTGGATGGTTTGGTGGGTTTTTCTATACATGATGGGATTATAGCATGTGTTGCTTTGTACGCCCAGAATCAAGAGAAAGAAAATCAACGCTTGTACCATCATTATATAATAGGGTATCCCAGCAAACATTTTTATGAAGTTCAGTTTATTTTATGGTTAATCACATATTAATACAACTTTTATTACCATAAGAGATTCTATTGAACACGATAAGGAAGACGTATGAAATTAAAGAGAGTGATATTGGCATTTTTGATGCTTTTTGGACTGGCACAGGCGGATGTGCCTTCCAATGCGGCAGAAACAAAATTAACAGCAGAACTTTGGGGGAATGAAGGTAATCAGGCAGTTCAATTGGATTCATTGATCAAAAAGATCAATACCATTGGTTATTCTGTCGTACAAGCGAATAGAAATATACAAGTACATTGGCAAAACATGTTTAATGAGAAGACTTTGGAGATGATCTCTTTCTATGGTCTTGTAAATATAGAGGCACTGAGACCGCTTTTGCTTAAAAACCCGGATTTCGGCGCTTATGCCCCTTTCAACTTCTTTGGCTATAAAACACTTGATAAAGAGGATAACAACACCTGGTATGGACACCTTACTCCAAATACCATGCTGGATATCATCGGTGAGAAAGATGCAGAGACAAGGAAAGAATTTACAGATATGGTAGGTTCTTTTGATGCATTGGTAGAAAAAGAGATGAAGCCTACAAAATCAAAAAGGTTTGAACATTCAAAGCCGTTACCGAAAAACGGGTTGACAAGAATGGTGAAAAAGTTTGAAAGAACAGATGACCTAGAGACATTTGTTGAAGAGTTTGTTATGGACCATGATGGACGTTTCTCTCAACATCATTTTGTTATTGCGGGATTCATTGATTTTAAATTTGAATATGCCGATATGGAGATGGAATTTGACAAATATGATGCCTACTGGGTCTCTATGCTTTGCCACTTTGAATTCTCAAACTCTATTTTCAATAGAGGTATGCCTCAAGCAGGTATGTTCGCACCATGTTCAGTCTATTTCTATGTTCCTAAGGGAACCAATGAACTTCACGTAGGATATGCAAGTGTAGATAACTGGATCAATGCACTCGACTTTAAAGACCAAAAACGTATTGATCATATGAGGGCGATCGATGCAGAAGTGGTTGAAACCTTTAAAGAGATGGGCTTTGAAGTAGTCACTCTCGGTAAAGACTAGCGCTTACAAAAGACAAGTTAAAGAAAATAGTATAAAAAGGAAATAGATGAAATTTACCAAAATGGCATTAGCGTTCTTATTGGCATTTTCTACACTGCAGGCAGAAGGAACTAAACTGGATATCTCTGCACCTGCACCGGAAGTATTAAGCACATATTATGCTGCAAAAGCACAAAGTACAGAAAAAGTAGAATCAAAATTGAAAGCCAACGGCTTTTCCATTTTGGCTACGACTACACCGGTCAAAGGTTCAACGGTGATCACAGTGACCAATGATGAGCTCAAGGCTACAAATACTTGGCTGGCAACACTGAATGTACTTGTCAATGAAAAAGAAGTACGCATACAAAATCCATCCTATTTTGGTGCAGCTTACCTTCAGGACAAGTATACCTATGGTCAGTTTTCCGGAACATTGAAATCTTTTCAAAAAGCACTCGGTGACCTTTATACGGTAGAAGATGAGTTTAAACTTTTAAAACTTCCTCACTATCAGTTCATGATGGGTATGGCCCATGTAGAAGATACGATCGAAGTAGGTGAAGGTGAAGACCTGGAAACAAAACTCAAAGAGAACAAATATGTAGCTTACACTCTTAAACTTCCTAATGGATCAACACTGGTCGGGCACAACCTAAGAAGCAGAACAAATAAATTCCTTCTTAAGATAGATGCAGCGCATAATGCACATATCTTGCCGTATAGAAGTATGATCAAAGAGGGTAAAGCGGTGATGTTGGACCCTAAATATTATTTGGCGGTCTCGTTACCTCTTTTAAGTATGACGGAGTTTATGAAAATAGCCTCTGCTCCAGGTAATATAGAAAAAGATATCAAAAGAACCTATAAATAGTATGATTTTTTTGTTCTCCAGGCTAAACCTGGAGAACTCTGGTTACAACCTCTTTTCCTCCTACCATTTTAACGCTTATTGGTATTTCAACATTATTTAGATAAAATCACATCATTATATATAAAGGATTGTAGTGAAAGTTACAGTAAACAAAGTAGACGACGCAAATATTATCGTAAGCGGCACTATAGAAAACAGTGCTGTTGAAGAGAACATTAACAAGATGGCTGTTCAAGCTGGTAAAGAGATGAAAGTAGACGGGTTCAGAAAAGGTAAAGTACCTGCACACGTAGTGAAAAAACTCCATGGTGACAAGCTTGCACAGGATGCTGAAGGTGAAGTACTTAGAGAGCTTATTGATGCAGGTATGAAAGAAGCTGGTATCAATCCTGCAGATATGCTTGGTCAGCCTACTTTTAAGAAATATGACAAAACAGATTCTGGTATCGATGTTGAGGTAGAGATCTCTACTAGACCGGTATTTGAAGCAGAAGGTCATATGGATGTTCTTCCGGCCTTTGAGAGACCAACAGCATCAGACAAAGCGATCCAAGAGAAATTGGATGAGATCGTAGCTCAGCAGGCACCGTATACGAAGATCAAAAGAAAGCGTATGGTAAGAGACGGTGACATGGTAGTGATCGACTTTGAAGGTTTTGTAGATGGTGTAGCCTTTGACGGCGGTAAAGCTGAGAAATTCAGCCTTAAGATCGGTTCAGGTCAATTCATCCCTGGATTTGAAGAGCAGATCATTGGAATGAAATATGATGAAGAGAAAACGATCACTGTGACGTTCCCTAAAGAGTATCAGTCATCTGATCTTGCAGGAAAAGAAGCAGAGTTCAAAGTAAAACTTCACGAAATTCAAGAGCAGGTACCTGCAGAACTTAACGATGAGTTGGCACAAAAACTACTTCAAGGTGAAGAGAATGCAACACTTGAAATGTTGACGGATAGAGTAAGAACACAGATCGAATCAACAGAAATTTCTAAACTCTATAACGAAGACCTCAAGCCAAAATTGGTTGAAGCATTGGTAGAGAAATTCGACTTTGCATTGCCAAACAATATTGTTGAGCAAGAGATCGATGCAAAAGTGAATGCAAAAGCAAGAGAGATGAGTGAAGAGGAGCTTAACTCTTATAAAGACAACCCTGAGAAGATCGAAGCACTTCGTGAAGAAGTAAGAGCAGATGCAGTAGCAAGTGTAAAAGCGACATTTATCGTAGATGCACTGGCTAAAAAAGAAGAGGTATCTGTAGATGATCAAGAAGTATCACAGGCTATTTACTATGAAGCAATGATGAGTGGTCAAGATCCACAACAAGTGATCAAATACTACCAAGAGAACAATCTTCTTCCAGCAGTGAAGATGGGTATGATCGAAGATAAACTCTTTGGTAAGATGCTAGGTTTAGATAAATAAATCAAAAGAAACAAATAGCAACATCAGTTGTTATTTGTTCTGTTAACCTATAGAGTGTATAGTTGAGTGGATAAAAATCTATTTAACTATATATTATTAAAGGCAAAAGATGAGTTATATTCCATACGTTGTAGAACAGACCGGTAGAGGTGAAAGATCTTACGATATCTATTCACGGTTACTTAAGGACCGTATCATTATGCTAAGCGGTGAAGTGAATGATCAAGTGGCTTCCACTGTAGTGGCACAACTTCTTTTTCTTGAAGCACAGGATCCGGATAAAGATATCTATTTTTACATTAACTCTCCAGGAGGTGTGATTACTTCTGGACTTTCGATGTTCGATACGATGAACTACATTAAACCGGATATTGTAACGATCTGTATAGGCCAGGCAGCATCTATGGGTGCTTTCCTGCTCTCTTCGGGTACAAAAGGTAAACGTTATGCGCTGCCACATGCGCGTATTATGATCCACCAGCCTTCAGGCGGTGCTCAAGGGCAGTCAACAGATATCCAGATACAGGCACAAGAGATACAAAGACTCAAAGATACACTCAATGAGATCTTGGCAGAGCAGACAGGTAAAACAACCAAACGTATTGAAAAAGATACAGAGAGAGATAACTTTATGTCAGCCAGGGAAGCATTGGAATACGGGCTTATAGATAAAGTACTCACAAAAAGTTTTACCTAATAGAGACGGTGTATGGTTAGAGAAATAGTAGTATATCCGGACAAAAGACTCAAACTTGTCTCAAAAGAGGTAGAGTCTTTTGATGGTGCATTACATGATCTTCTTGATGACATGTATGACACGATGCGTGCCCGTAACGGTGTAGGCCTCGCAGCCATACAAGTCGGTATTGATATACGTGCCCTGATCATCAACGTTCCTTTAGAGAATACGGATGGAGAACATGACCAGCCTAAAGAGAATACGATAGAGATGATCAACCCCATCATCCTTGAAAAAGATGGTTCCGAAAAGTTTCAAGAAGGGTGCCTCTCGGTTCCGGGTATCTATGAAGAAGTCGAACGTGCCAAACATGTGAAAGTAGCGTATCTAGACAGAGAGGGCAATAATCATATCATAGAAGATGATGACTTCCTTGCCATTGCTATACAGCATGAGATAGACCATTTGGATGGTAAGGTATTCATTGAAAAACTCTCTTTTACAAAAAGAAAGAAATTTGAAAAAGAGTGGAAACGAAGATTAAAAGAGGCGTAGGCCAAGGCCAGTGTATTTGGCCTTTTCTTTTTTATACTCCCTGCATAATCATCGCATCAGCCACACGTTGAAATCCTAAGATATTCGCAGCAGAAACAAGATCCATATCAAGCTTATACTCATCGCATGTTTGCTTGAGGTCACTGTAGATATTTGACATAATGTCTTGCAGTCTTTGATCTACTTTTTCAAATGAGAGATAGTTGAGTGAACTATTTTGGCTCATCTCCAATACGGAGACAGCCACACCTCCGGCATTGGCTGCTTTAGCTGGGCCAAAAAGAATATTATTCTCTTCAAAAAGAGCGATCGCTTCAGGTGTGGTAGGCATATTTGCACCTTCAGCAACGATCTTCACATCATTCTCTATGAGCAGTTTTGCAGAACCTTCACCCAATTCATTTTGGGTAGCACAGGGAAATGCGGCAAAACAAGGGATACTCCATACAAAACTGCGCCCTTCTGTATAGCTTTCTCTTTTCACATATGTGGCTTTTTTTCGTTCCAGTGCATAATATTCCAGTGAAGCTCTTCGCTCCAATTTTATCTTTTTTAAAAGTTCAAGGTCTATACCGTTACTGTCATGGATTGCACCTTTGGAATCTGAACAGGTGACAGGAATGGCGCCGATCTCATAGAGTTTTTCTATCGCATGGATCGCAACATTGCCGCTGCCGCTAATGGTACAGATCTTACCTTTGAGTGTCTCTCCCATATCCTCCAGGAAGGTTTGTGTGAAATAGATAAGCCCATATCCTGTTGCCTCGGTACGTCCTAGACTCCCCCCCAGAGCAAGGGGCTTGGAGGTGATGATACTGTCATAAGAGTTCGTGAGCTGTTTGTACTGTCCAAAAAGATAGCCTACTTCCCTAGCTCCTACACCGATATCTCCACCCAGGATATCGATATCTGCACCGATACTGTTATAAAAAGCAGACATAAAAGCCTGACAGAATTTCATGATCTCTTTATCACTTTTACCTTTAGGGTCAAAATCAGCACCACCCTTTGCGCCTCCTATATGAAGTCCCGTGATCGCATTTTTAAAGATCTGCTCAAAAGCAAGGAATTTCAGGATATCCGGATTGACTGAAGGATGGAACCGTACACCGCCTTTGTAAGGGCCCAACGCATTGTTGAATTGAATCCTGTACCCATTATTGACATGGATGATATTGTCATCGTCCATCCATTCTATTTTAAAATGGATCGCTCTGTTGGGAACCATGATACGATCTATGATATTTTGATGCAGATATTCGGGATGTTTTTCTAAGAGTGGCTGTATCGTTTCGAGTACTTCTTTCAGTGCTTGAAAAAAAATGGTCTCACTTTTACAGTTACTTTTTTCGGCACGTATTAATGCCTGCTCAATATACTCCATGCTTGTCCTTTGTATGTGTGTAAACCCAATTATATTACAATTTGACATATTTTTAATCATTTTCACAAATTTAGTGCATCATGAGTGTATGAATGCAAAAATAGATAGTGGTACTCCACCCCAAAAGCAACATAAACAAGAACCTAAAAAAGAGGCTATTGTGAATCGATTGACCTGTGCAACACTAGAGGGTGTGAATGCACAGGTGATAGAAGTAGAAGCGACCTTTAAGGGAGTTCCAGGATTTACGGTTGTAGGTTTAGCCAGCAGTGACATTCAGGAAGCCAAAGAGAGGACAAAGTATAAATTATTAGTATCCGTGTATTGGGCTTTTCCTTGTGTCCATATATATAAGACTTATAGGTACCGAAAAAATCACGATCAATTTGAGTCCTTCGGATCTAAAGAAGTCGGGTACACACTTGGATCTGGCTATGGCATTGCTTATTGCCATGCATAAAAGTGCAGTAGAGGAGGAGGGACTTTTTGTCTTTGGTGAACTCGGATTGGACGGGAAGGTGAAAACAAGTTCCATGCTTTTCCCATTGGTCTTATCTCTTAAGGAGCAAGGGTTGATCAAGCAAGCGATTGTGCCTAAAGAGTCTATTCCCTATTTGAGTCATATCTCTGGGGTAGATTTCATCGCTGTAGATTCACTCAATGAAGCGATAGAGATATTGAAAAGCAAGAACTTTAAAGCAAATGTACAGGCATTTTCTTACAAGTCTGAAAGTTTCAGAGTGAAAGAGAGATCTTATTACTATGAACAAAACTATGAGAGTGATTTTCGTGATGTCTAAGGGCAGTCTATTGCCAAAAGAGCTTCACTTATTGCAGCAGCGGGGATGCATAATTTTTTGATGGAAGGAAATCCGGGCTGCGGAAAGAGTATGATAGCCAAACGCATCAAAGATATCTTGCCTCCACTCTTTGAAGAAGAGATACTGTCCATCGCAAAACATCAGTTCCTAGATGGTGTTGTACCAAGCTTTTCAGCTTTACGTCCTATAAGATCTCCTCATCACACTGCTACTTCTGCATCTATTTTTGGTGGAGGCTCTTCTATAGCCAGGATAGGAGAGGTAGCCCTGGCACATAAAGGGATACTCTTTTTCGATGAACTGCCTCACTTTTCCAAAGCGGTCCTTGAAGCCCTTAGAGAGCCGTTGCAAGATAAAAAAGTGCATATAGCAAGGGTCAATGCAAAGATAGAATATGAAGCGGATATCATGTTCGTAGCGGCGCAAAATCCTTGCCCCTGTGGGAATCTGCTCTCTAAAAGTAAATCCTGCAGGTGTTCGGAACTTGAGATCAAACGTTACCAGAATAAACTTTCCGACCCATTTTTGGATAGAATAGATCTTTTTGTCGTGATGCAGGAAGTGAACAGTGAGGATAAGGGTGATATAAGTTCTGCTCAGATGCATCAAGCTGTTCTCAGGGCATTTAAGATACAAAAAGAGCGCGGGCAAGAGCGTCTTAATGGAAAATTGACAGAAGAGGAGATAGAGATTTACTGTTTATTAGAGAGTCATGCGAGTCAAATTTTAGAAAATGCTATCAGTAAATTTGGACTTTCACATAGAAGTATCGCATCAGTGAAAAAGACAGCTAGAACCATTGCAGATATTAATGGACATTTGCAGATCGAGAAAAGTGATATTTTGGAAGCATTGAGTTATAGACGCAGAAAATAGAAAAAAGAACCGATCTATTCGGTATTAGAATACCGAACAAACCGCTTTAGTAAGGATAAATCCACCAACAACCAACCATACGAACATTGCAGAAGCTGTATAGACCGGTGCGAGTCCAAGACCTTTGAACTTCGCAAAACGTGTTCCCATACCCAGAGCGGTCATTGCCATCGTAAGAAGGAAAGTATCGATCTCATTGATTATATTTACGATATCTGCAGGCACAAGGTGCAGTGAGTTGAAACCGGCTACACCGATAAAGTAAACTGCGAACCATGGGATCACGAGTTTCACTTTTTCACCTGCACCACCCTCTTTTTTAGCACTATAGCTTAAGTAGATACCAAGAATGATCAGCATTGGAGCGATCATAATGACTCTCGTCATCTTAACGATCACGGCTGCATCAGCCATCTCTTTAGGTGAACCTGGTACAGAGGCAGGCACAGCAACCACTTGTGCCACTTCGTGGATCGTACCACCTACATAGATACCAAACTCTTTGGCTGTCATATGAAGGAATCCGGCAGAAGGCTCAATGATCGCTGTGTAGAGTACCGGGTAGAGGAACATCGAGATCGTACCAAAAAGTACTACCATTGATACCGCAATGGCAGCTTTATACTCTTCAGACTTGAGTACAGGTTCCGTTGCAAGTACGGCCGCGGCACCACATACTGATGCTCCTGAAGCTGTAAGCATAGAAGTATCTTTCTCCATACCGAAGATCTTGTGTCCCAACCATGTACCGAGTATAAAGGTAGATGCCAGCATGATAAGAGAGACAAGGAATCCTGCCAACCCTACATCGATGATCTCTTGGAACGTAAGTCTGAACCCATAGAAAACGATCGCAAAACGAAGGATCTTTTTCGCTGAGAACGTGATCCCCCCTTGCCATGCTTCGGGGGTCTGATTATGCAAAGTATTGGCATAGAAAATACCAATGACGATACCGATAACAAGCGGTGAGATACCCAATGCCTTGACAGCAGGGAAATCTGAGATAAATGTTGCTGCCGCAGCGAAGATAGCAACAAATAAAATACCACTCATTGTACCTTTACGCTTTTGTGGAGAAAATGGCATAAAAATCCTTTTATTCAAAATTATTGATAACTTTTTTAGAATTCTACTATAATTTTGATATAATTTACAAACTATTTAGGTAATTAATGTTAAAAAACCATTCTAAAGAAGAGAAAAAAATATGAAATTAACACTTAGACAAATGGAGATATTCCTCAATGTTGTAGTCTCTGGACATTTAACAAATGTGGCTAAAGATATGAAGCTGAGTCAATCAGCGATCTCTATGTCCATTAAAGAATTAGAAAATATTTTGGGTCGACCTGTCTTTGACCGGATCAATAAAAAACTTGTGCTCAATGAAGTGGGACGTGCATTTTATAAAGAGATAGACCCCATCTTTAAAAAGCTTTCAGATATTGAGTATGAATTTAAGAATTCAGAGAATAAGGGAATGATACGGGTAGGGGCAAGTACCACGATCGTAGACTATTTGATGCCAGCCATTATCTGCAGTTACATGAGTTCGTATCCTGATGTGAAGATCACGCTTAAAGAGGGGAACACCAAAGAGATCGCAGATATGATCAAAGAGGGGACGATAGATATAGGTTTTGTTGAAGGGCTTGTTCCTGGTTCAGAGATCGTTAAAGAGAAAATAGGGGTAGATGAACTGGTGGTTGTGACTGCAAATGAGGAGCTCTGCAAACCATGTACGATAGATGAATTGGAACAAAAAAGATGGGTCCTTAGAGAAGAGGGGTCTGGTACAAGAGAGGTCTTTTTGGGTTATATTAAAGAGAAAGTGGACAATTTAAATATTTTCCTGGAACTTGGACATACAGAGTCCATTAAAAGTATTTTGATGAACGGTGAATGTCTGACCTGTATCTCCAAGATCTCAGTGAAAAATGAACTCGAGGAGGGGAAACTCTATAAAGTACCGGTAAAGGACTTTGAGTGTAAAAGGGATTTCCTGATGATCTATCATAAAGACAAGTATCACAGTTCATTGTTTGAAAAGTTTGTCTTCTTCTCCCGAAAACTGATGATGCAGATGATAGAGGGGCAAAAAGCCTAGATATCAATGGTTTTTAAAACGTTTAAGGGCTTGCTGATACTCTTCGGGATGGTTCAGGTTCGTGAACGGACCATCTTCATTAAACGCTACAAGGTGGGTATTGGCAAGGCGCAGCAGGTCCCCCAATCTATGGTTCCCTTTTTCTAATTGTGTATAGGCCAAAGGCAAAACAGATCTCTTATAGAGTCCACAGAGAGGTTGCACACCACTGGGACTTTGTGCAACGATCACATCAAATTGACTTTCATTTTGTTCCAAAAGCTTCTCTATGATCTCTTTGCCGACAAAGGGTGCATCTACACTTAAAATAAAAATCTCTTCTGCCTGTAGTGTTTCAAAGACAGAGATAAGTCCTACAAGAGGGGAGCTCTCTTGATAGTTGTCTTGGATCACCCTACAATCAAAATCAAATTTATTCTCTTTTGCCGAGATATAGACTTCGTCAAATAAGGTACGGAGTTTATCTAGTTGAAACTCGGTAAGTGTAGGATAGTTGGCAAAAGGAAGTAGAGCCTTGTCCTCACCCATACGGGAACTTCTCCCTCCAGCGAAGATGACGGCAGTTGTGACTTCTCTCATACGTTGACACTCTCTTTACGTTTTTGATGTATCAGCAAGACGGCAAATGCCAAAAATGTGATGAGTGACTCGATCAGGAAAAGATATTCTCCATAGACCTGGCCGGAAAGTACTGCACCCACTGAACCCCCTAATCCAAATGCAATACCCAAAAAAAACTGTTGTGCAAGTTTTTTCTGGGTATAGAGTGAAAAGACATAGGTAATGGCTGCAGTATGGTAGAGTGCAAAACCGATGGCATGTAGAGATTGTGATGCAAAGGTCAAAATGATTGAGTCAGGAAAGAGATAGAGTATCATCCATCTGATTGCCGTGATAAGAGTGGCAAACTGCAAGATACGAAGCAGGTTTCTTTGCAGAAGAGGACCTTGAAAATAGTACATAAAAATTTCACAGACGACGCCAAAACTCCACATCCAACTTGTCATTTCAAGAGAGACACCATGTGCAGTTTCGTAGATAGTGAAAAAGTTATAGAAGCCTCCAAAACCTACTTGCATTAAAAAGATAGAAACCCAAAATGCCCAATATTGTGTGAGTGAAAATGAGGCATCTTCTTGCGGGCTAGAGTGGGAGATCGTGTCATACCTTGTCAGCATAGCACCAAAAAGAAGGGTTAAAAACGCTACGGCACTTAAGTAATAGAGCGCTTCATAAGGTGATTCAAGTACTTTCCCCAGCCATAACGCAATACCCATAAACCCAAGAGAGCCCCAGAGTCGTACTTTGCCGTAAATGTGTCTGGACAAAGAAGCCAGTGCGATGGTCTCGACATACGGAAGAGAGATACCCATTGCGGCCCCAAAAAGAAGGTTTGCAGCAAGATAGATCCAAAAATCCTGTACCGTGGCCAAAAAAAGCAAAGTACCAATAAAAGTGAAGAGCAGGGAAAGTTGGTAGACCTTGGGGCTTAGAGAGATAAAGTGCCGAAATACAAAAGGCAGCAGAAACCGCATGAAGGGGGCAGCAGCAAAAATGATGCCCACCTCAAAAGGAGTATATCCCAGATCCAGCAACACTTTTGGCAGGAAGATGACATAGACACCAACAAGGGCAAAGTAAAAAAAGTAGTATCCCCCTAAAAGCGGTGAAAGAAATCTGTTGACCGGTTTCATTTTTTGTTTACAACAGCCGTTGCAGATAAGAGGTCATGCAGCGTCTTGTTGTCTTTCCTAAAAAACATCAGTATCCAACCTGCTATCGTCAAGAGTGAGAGTATTGCAGCCAAATTTCTGAAAAGGATGATAAAAGGTGAGGGCTTTTTCTTCGTATGTTCATCAATGAGTGTAATGTTATAGGCACGATATCCCGGGGTCTGCCCCGTTTTATACATAAAAATCGTCTGGATGATGACCAAAGGAACCAGTATATAGATCCAGCCCAGTATTTTATGTTCAGAAAAATCTTCTCTGCCATCCATGACAAGATAAAAGACAATATACATGATAGGCATGAGAAGCATAAAAGCATCGGTCAAAAATGCTTTTATCTTCACACTCGTTGAGGCATAGTCATTTGTAGTAGGTGTCGATTTGACTGTAGGTGTCTGGCATTGGAGCCTTTTTTGTTTGACATCCCTAAAACGCTGTTTAGCCATTAGAAATCCCAAATCGCAGCGGCATAGGGACCTGAGAAGTCCACATCCGCATTAAACCCATTGACCAACTCATCACTCTCCAGGTGAAAGGCCTTATACCCGGCTTCCAGACCTATTCCCATAGCCAGGGTATAACGGGCAGAGAGTTCATAATCATAAGCGGTGATATCCCAATAGCTAATAGCATTGGCTTCGATCTGAAAAGAGAGATCAGTGACAGGCAGATTAAAACGTACTTTACCATAGAGCATCGGTACCCAGGTCGAAAAGTCTGCAACATCACTGTTCGCATTGCTGTGTACGCCCATATCCCCAGAGATATATCTGAGGGTAAATCCGGCATCCGTCTCGGCCCAATTATCCAGGAATTCATAATAGAGCGTGACATCCGACATGTCAAGTGACAGGCTGCCCTCTATAGTACTGCTATAGGTATGGTCTCCCCAAGTGAAGTTATTCACACTGCTGCTTCCCTCATGTGAAAGTGTGGTATATCCCAATTTTATATTGGGAATGAGAGGTAAAGGATGTTCTAAATAGGCTTTTAAAAATGTATCTTGTTCTTCACTAAAGCCCAGTGTATCTTCAATATCTGCAGTGTTTCCTTTATATGCAGCATTTCCGTTTGGCTGATGATTGAAAAATCCAAGGGAGACCTCTCCTCCTACGGTATCTGCATGAAGCTCGTTGAGTGTGAGCAGTAGTATGAAGGGTAGAAGTCTTTTTATATTTACCATTTTATTGTAATCCTTGTGTCATAGTAAAGATAGGCAAAAGCATCGCTGAGACGATGACACCCACAACCACACCGATAAAGAGCATCATAAACGGCTCGAGTAGGCTCAGAAGCAGTTTGAGTTTGTCCTCATTCTCTTCGGCATAGAGTGCAGAGGTATTGTCCAGGATCTGTGCGACTTCACTGGACTCTTCTCCCAGGGCCAGAGATTGCATAAAATTACGTTTGAGTTTTACGCCTTTTGACATTTGAAGTGCATTGGAGAGTTTATTCCCTTCGAGCACTTTTACGGATGCTTTTTCAAACAGGTCACGTAAGCCGTGATTTGCAAAAGTCGCTTTGGCAAGTTGTACGGCTTGGGCATAGGCAACACCAGAGCTGAGCATCAGTGAGAGGATATAGGAGAACCTCCCAAGTTCATGGTTCTGGATCAGCGACCCCAGTACAGGTATCTTCAGCAGCATTGCATCAATGATACGGTGAAAGGTCTCTATTTTGGCATACGCGATCTTAAACATGAGGATCACAGAGAGGATCACCACGATGATAGCAATATAATGTGCGGTCAAAAAGTCGCTTAAGCCTAGTACAAATTGTGTGATCGGAGGAAGTGCCTGGCCGGTATCTTCAAAAATGCCTGTGATCTTGGGTACCACAAAAGCGATGAGAAAAGAGGTCATACCTATGGCAACGGTAAAAATAATGGCAGGATATGTCATCGCACCCTTGACCTGTTTTTTGACTTTGTTCTGCGCAGAGAAAAAATTGCCCATGTTTGTAAGGACTTCGACCATTTTCCCTCCCTGTCCTGCCACATTGAGGCTTTGAAGAAAAAACTCAGGCAGTGCATAGACCTTTTGGGTATTGAGTGCATGGTAAAGAGATTTCCCTTCATCGATCATAGTTTTCACGGAGTTCAGAAAGGAGACATATTTTTTTTCTCCTTCATGCTGGTTCTCAAGAAGCTTGATCGCAGTGAGTATGGTCATACCTGACTTGAGATAGGAGGAGAGCTCTTTAGAAAAAGTACTCAGAAGTTCCCCTGGCATCTGACGTTTGGCAAAGGCTTCCAGTGAAAACTCTTTGGTAGGTGTAAGCCCTTCATGATAGATATTTTGTGTACGAAGTTTTTGTCCCGCTTCTTCTTCAGAACTTGCTGTAACAGTACCTTTGACCTTTTTTCCTGTTTTGTCAAACCCTTTGTACTTAAAAAGCATCCGTGTGTATGTCCTTGCAGTAAATTATAGGTATTATAACTTTTTTAGCTGTATCTTGCTCTAGGAAAAGATGAAACGGTTTAAACACTTTATTCAAAGCCATCCAATGTAAAAAAATAATAGTTCGAAGAGTGTTTATCTTTCAGTATCACTTCGTTGACAATGGCGGTAGGTCCGCCCTGCTCAGGAAGAGGGGTGATACGGATCTCTTCAGGGATGTATATGTCTCTATGGTTCTTCTTTAAGATCTCACGGCTTTTCAGCTCGTTTATCTTGAATGATCCTGCCAATATATCATAAGCGCTTTTAGTCTCTTTATGTTGCTGAAAAATAGCAGTGTCTAAGTAAAGAGAATCCTGTAAAGCACGTTTGTTCCTCTCCGAAATGTAAATGATCTGTTCTTGATTGTCTGTATGTACTTTGAGCACAGGCACAATAGCAAGTGAAAGAATGATCACAGAGATAAGGATCTCAATAATGGTAAAAGCCGGGCGTAACTGTTTCAATAGAACGCTCCACTGTCGGAAGCTAAAGCAGTGTTTCTCAACCAATACTCTTTTGCCTCTTCGGGAGAAGAAAAGCGTTGGGGCTCTCCAAAAAAAGCAGGAAGGAAATAACTCCCCTCATCATTTTTCAAAATGATCTGGGTAGAGCTACCATTCTTGAAAAAATCCATGATCAGACAAATTTTTTGATCTAGATATCGTCCATATTCGATACGGGTCAGTGCGTCATAACTGTCAATGGTATAGGCTTGGATATTGCTGAGGTCTATAGGACTTGTATACGCCTCAAACGGAGAGGAAACATCCGATCTGAAGTAACAGGAACGGCACTGATTGATACAGAGAAGAGTCCCTTCCCCGCTGAAGAGTTCAGATGAGATGATATTGGATTTAAGGTTAAGGGGGGTGAGCGCCTTTGGCCTTTGTTTCCCTATCTCTACTCCCTCAAAACCAAGAAAGTAGACCATGGAGACAATGAGAATAACGATAAGAAGCTCTAAAAGAGAGAATCCTTTGCTTGCGTTATATCTCTGGATAGTGGGCATAAAAAGAGCTTACTTGTTACATTCACTAAAGAGGATATCTCTATTGCTCTCTTCTCCGCCCTCTTTTCTATCGGCAGCAAAGGAGATGAGCTCGAACTCGTCTCCCTTATTGATATAGATAAAAGGTGTTTTCCACGAGTCTTTAGGCAACTCTTTGAGGTAAGGTTTTGCACGGTAGTTCGGATATTTATCCGGATCGGGATTGCTTAAAAGCGCTTCAAACCCCTCTTCTGTTTCAGGGTAGGTACCGTTATCCAGTTTAAACATGTCGAGTCTTTTGCCCAGATCGTTCATTTTTAAACAGACTGTATCTCTTTTTGCCTCATCCGCAGCATCCATAAGTCCTGGAGCCACAACCGCAACAAGCCCTCCAAGAATAACGATCACGATGAGTAGTTCTATAAGGGAGAAACCGGCTCTAAGTTGCATGTTTTTTTTCATAGATGTCCTTTAGTTTGCTTTGGTATAATATTTTGATCCAATTGTACAAATTTTACTTTAATCGAGCTTTTAGATGGATAAAACCCAGCCTGCCCAACATGATGTCAAGCATAGACAAGGATTTGCCCTTCTGATCACTTTGTCGGTCTTGGCCGTTATCATCGCACTGACCACCGTACTTCTGAGTTATTTTGAGGAGGTCAAACAGGATGCCAGCGATACAAAAGCACTGATACAGGCAGATATATACTATAAAAATATAACAAACATATTTCAAGGGTTTAAAAATAAAAAAACCCTTTTTTCTGTATTATACAGTACGGCATTACCCTTGCAGACGCCAGAAGGTAGGTTTTCTCTGCAACTTCGGTGTGAACCCTTATACAAAGGGGTGAACATCAACTGGCTCGGGTTAGAGAACAGTGCTCAAAAAACAGCATATATTTCCGTAGCACAAGAACTCTTTGAATCCATTGCCCAGGACTACAATATCCAAGATCCTGGAAGATTGCAGGAGATGCTGCTTGAAGAGATAGGTGGGGAAAATAGATGGGTACAAAAAGAGCAAAGCAGGCTTCACCAAAAAAAGGGTATTATATCTTACAAGCAGTTCTCAGAGATCATCGACCGTTACCAGTTTGAGGTAGATGATCCTGAGATAGGGTCTGTTCCATGGAAAAAATATTTTAGTTTTTCTCCGGAGGCAGATAAAGTAGATGCCCAATATAGTTCCCCAGAACTACTCGCTTACCTGTTTGATATGGATTTATCAACGGTGGAAGAGTGGACGTCGCTTGAAGAGTTGACATCGCTTGTGGATAAAGGCACGCTGGAAAACTTTATACGTGAGAATGGCGGAGACTATGAGAAAAGAAAAAGCATTCTTGCAGGTGAAACATTCCTAGAAGCGGCAGAATGCTCTGTACGTTATGCGGTGGCGGATAATCAGTATGGATTTAGATTTGAATATATTCAGGGAGAGGCAAAATATTTTGAATTTTATGGGAAACAATAAAGAGTTACTGCTTATACATCCTTCTATGAAACCTGTATCGTTGACAGAGGCGGTAAATGTTATGTTGCCACCACAGTTCTACACGCTTAAAAAAGAAGTATTGCCCCTCCGTTACGCCTATCAGGCAAAGAAGATCGCACCATCGTTGTTTGACGGCCTGCTTGAAGGAGGTGATTATGAGTATATGGTATGGAAAGAGGATGAAGCGTGGGTCTTCCTCGCTTATGATATACAGAAGATCACAACATTTTTGGAGAGTAAAGGCTTTGCCTTGGAGCACGTTTCCAAACTCTTTTTTGCCCAACAATCCGTTGATCTTTTCGATAAACCGATTTTGTTTGGAGAAGATGATGCATTGGTCTCTTTGGACGGTATGGTTGTGGTCGTTCCAAGGGGGGCGCTTTCAGATGAGGATGGCCCTTCACCGGTCTTCGACAATCATTTTACGCCTAAAAAAGGTATCGTACTTTCCGGTGCATACGGTTCAGTACTGAGCCTGAAACAAGCATCGATGCTTTCAGCAATTTTTATACTTTTTGCATTAATGTTCTTTGTTGAAGGTAGTCGCTACAGCGATGATTCCAAAGCAGGAGAGGCCAAGATACAAGAACTACTTTCATCCTATCCGGCTCTTCAGAGTACCTATACACGAGAGAGCATTATGACCAAATATAAAGCGATCGATACAACGGAACGAAAAAAACGTGAGCTTGTTAAAATGGTATCAGGAATGATCTTTAAAGGCGTGACACTCTCTGCATTAGAGATAGATACCAAGAGCTACAAAATACATTTTACCTGTAAAGATGCCCAGGTTGTAAAACGTCTCAACCAGTTGGCAGCAAAGAACAAACTGAAAACTTCAGCCATTTCAGGAAGTCATGACTTGAAGATAGAAGGTACACTATGACCTGGCAAAGATATCAGAATGAGTTGATCGCACTAATTGCATTTGTCTTCATGTTGGGGGCCTATGGGTATAAAACGGCACAGGTTTCTTCACAGGGCCAAAGTCTTGCTACGGCAAAACACGCTGTAGAAGAGGTCCAAGAGGTCATCTCTTTGAAGAAGATATGGGACGATACAAGAACCGGAAAAAAAGTAGAGAGGCTTCAGACGCTCGTTCCCTCTTCCAAGGTAACATGGAGCAGTCAAAACAAAAAGGTGACAGCAAGCTATAAAAATTTAACGGCGACAGAGTTAAATGCTTTAG
The DNA here is from genome assembly GCF_030347995.1 of Sulfurovum xiamenensis. Lineage (NCBI taxonomy): Bacteria > Pseudomonadati > Campylobacterota > Epsilonproteobacteria > Campylobacterales > Sulfurovaceae > Sulfurovum > Sulfurovum xiamenensis. Next base: position 11,900 of record NZ_JAQIBC010000004.1, on the reverse strand, counting down.
TGACAAAGATCTTAAATGTTCCGGTAGAGATACAGAAACTTAAGATACAAAAAGTAGCTTCATCTTACAATGTGGAGTTTAAATGCAAATGGTAAAAAAGAGTGGTATTGTATTGATAGTAGCCTGGTTTGCCATAATTGTACTAATGCCCAAGCAGGAGTTTTATTATAAACTCGAAGAAGAGCTTGACAAACAGGAGATAGAACTTAATGAAGAGAAAATCGATGAAGGGTTGTTCTCTTTGAAGCTGCATCAGGTCACCGTGTATGTTAAAGGTATCCCTGTGGCGACCATCGATGAGGTGGCTCTGTGTACATTACTTCTCTATAGCAGCGTGGAGCTACAGGAGCTGCATGTGGATGACTCTTTAAAAAGAATGCTGCCACAGGATACGAAACAAGCACTGTTCTCGCACTCTATCCTCTCTCCACTGAAGATCTCTGTAGATGCAGAGGGGTCTTTTGGTGGGATGACGGGTAGCATTGATCTTGGTGAACGTCAAGTACATTTGGATTTTAATGAGAGCAAGAACATAGAGATGTTAAAGCCTCAGTTGAAACAAAGTGAAAAAGGATGGGTCTATGAAACATCTTTTTAAACCTGAAGTAGCGAAAGGGATCTGGACACTCTTGATCTTACTGCTAGTGATCAAAATGTCCTGGTTCGTGGTTGAATTGTTATGGTTACCGACCATGGGAGTAGATCACAGTAAAGAGAGTAGAGCCAAAGCACTTTACTATAGGGTTAAGTTAAGCCCCAATGACGGAGCGGTACCTACGACGAAGAGACCTGTACAAACTGCGGGGAGTATTCAGGATATCAAACTTTTGGCTATTTATAATGCCTCCGATGTCACTGTTGTGACAGTAGAATACAAACGTGCAACAAAAGTGCTTGCCAAAGGTGAAACGATCAATGGATTTGTCCTCGAAGGGGCAGGGAGCAACTATGCGACTTTCAGTAAAGATGCAAAAACCTATCAGATCGATTTGATCGTCAGTAGAAAAGGTGAAGGGAGCATCAAAAGTGCCCAGACTTCTGCAGCTTCAGCTCCTTCTGCAGATCAAGTTCAAGGCGAAGTGATAGATGCGGGGGATCACAAGATCGTAGATCGCTCACTACTGGATCATTATGCAAAAAATATGGATGATATTTATAAGAACATTGGTATCAAGGAGATCAAAAAAGGTAAAGATCTGGAAGGTTTTAGCATCTCCTTTATTAGAAAAGGATCACCTTTTGCAAAACTTGGGCTTCAAAGAGGTGATGTCATCAAAGCTGTAAACGGTCAAAAGATAGACAGCTATAATGCTGCATTTGATGTGTATAAAAATATTTCCAATATCAATAACATGACATTGGTCATTCAAAGAGGTAAAGAAGAAATGGAGTTAGAATATGAAGTTAACTAAAATTGTATTGAGTATATTGTTGGTATTGTCTGTAGGATCATATGCGGAAGAAGAGACGGTAGACGTGAACTTCCGCGACCTTAGTGTCAAAGACTTCATTGAAATGGTTTCCAAGATTACACAAAAGAATATTTTGATCGAAGCTGAGCCTACAGGAAAGATCAACTTCGTCTCCACCAAGCCTATTAAAAAAAGTGCACTCTTCTCTTTGGCAAACTCTATACTCGGAGGCAAAGGTCTAACGATCATAGACCAGGGTGAGTATTATAAGGTGGTAAAAGGTACTGATGCAGCAGGAGAGGGGCTGGAAGTAAGCAGTTCTATCAAGGGTGAGACAATGAAAACGGTCATGTTCCCGTTAAGGAACACCAATGCAGCTGTACTTCGTGCGAAGATCAAGCCACTTTTGGACAGAAGTGCAAAAGTGATCTCTTTTAAAGAAAATAATGTCTTGGCCATTACTGCAACCCCAAGAGTATTGGAATCCATTGCTAAAGTGATCAATGCTGTCGAGATAACAGGTGAAAAAAAATCGGTGGTGATCAAACTGAAAAACGCTAGTGTGAGAGACGTGTATGCCAATGCGCAGAATATGGCAAAGAAAATTTTCCCTCAGACCATTGAGAGTGAAACAGTCGATATATTTAAAGATGATGCGACCAATTCGATTATTCTGGTAGGGCAACCAAAGAATAATAATCGTATGATCAAGTATATCAAACAGCTCGATATTCAAGGTGAGAGTACCACACAGAAGATGTATGTCATCAGACTCAAGAACTCCAATGTTGAAGAGATGGAGAAGATCATGAGTAAACTCATCTCCCAGATGAACAATGTGGCGATGAAAACACCTGCAAAAGGTGCAGAACCGCCAAGTAAGGCTATGGTTGTTTCGGATATTGAAAGAAATGCACTGGTCTTGCTTGCAACGGCGGAACAGATGAAAAACATCAGAGATACGATAAAAAGGATCGATATCCCTAAAGTGCAGGTATATGTCAAAGCGAAGATCGTTGAGGTGGATAGCAATATGGCGCAACAGGTAGGATTCAAATACGGATTTAATGGCGGGGCTATCACTTCCAACGGTCTCTATACACTGGCAGGAAATATGGGAGCTTCTGCACTGCAGATCTCTCCCGCACTGTTGAGCTTTTTGAATGCAAATACAAACAACTTTGAAGGGTTTGATACGAATGGTAATCCGATCTACTCTAATGACCCTGCTTTCTCATTTGATGCAGTAGATAAGGTCTTTGCCTTGGGTGCTACGCTTGACCTTCTGGAAAACAATGGTGCTGCACGTATCTTGAGTGAACCTTCTGTGCTTTGTACCAACAATAAAGAAGCTGAGATCTACGTAGGTCAAACGATGTCCATCTTGACCCAGGCACAGCAATCCACGACAGGTGTCTCCAATGTAGTCAACAACTATTCAAGAGAGGACATCGGTCTGAGCCTCAAAGTAAAACCAAGACTCTCGAGTAACAATAAAGTGACCTTGGAGGTAGAGACAGTACTGGAAGATATTGATCCGTCTTCGGCACAAATGGCAGACAGACCAACGACCACAAAAAGAACCGTGAAGACCAATGCGATCGTGAACAATGGTGAGATGATCATTCTGGGTGGATTGATCAAAAGAACGGGTGGGAAAGGGGTATCTAAAGTACCACTCCTGGGGGATATCCCTATCTTGGGAGAGTTGTTCAAGAATACTTCAGATATAGAACAGGAACAGAATGTAGTGATCTATCTCACCCCTTATATCGTGAGAGAAAGTGGTGACCTTCAAAAGTTGAAAAGTATGTTGGCTGAACTCGAAGAGGTCCAGGGCAGATATAATACTTTCTTCAATGAAGCACTGGAGGAAAAAACAGGTATTCCTGCAGAAGACGCAATTGTTCCAGCAAGCAGAAGGATCCAGAGAAAACCTAAAAGCAATTTAAGTATCTTAGAGGAAGCATGATGCATTTCCCTCGCCTTCAGGATGTAAACCTTGACCCTCTTTGGGAAGAAGAGATAAACCACAAGCTGGCACTCAAGCACTCTTTGCTTTTCTCTATGGTCGATGATGTCAAAACATGCATCGTCGAGGAAAAGACATTGGGAGATGCACTGAACTATCTCTCAAAACTCTCGTTGGATTATCCGATCACTATTATAGATGCTGAGAGCTTTGAACGTTTAAAAAATAAATTTTTGGAGATACAGACAGGATCAGATTTTGAAGAGATGGGAACCACCTCAGAGGAGCTCATTGAAGTGGAATCTGATCTGCTTGAGTTTATTCGTAACTCTCAGGATCTGCTTTCAAGCGAAGAGTCAGCACCTATTATCAAACTGGTCAATTCACTCTTTTTCCAAGCACTACAAAAAGGGGCAAGTGATATTCACATTGAGAGTGGGGAGAAGAAGGGTGAAGTACGTTTACGTATAGATGGTGCACTTAAAAAACATTTAGATCTTGATAAGAGTATTGTGAACCTGGTCATTAACCGTATCAAAGTTATATCAAACCTGGATATCTCTGAGAAAAGGGTACCTCAGGATGGACGTACACAGTTGGCGATCTCCGGGAAAAGCATTGATGTAAGGGTTTCCATACTTCCTACCTATCATGGTGAAAGGGTCGTGATGAGGATCCTTGCACAAACAGAGCATATCCCGACACTTGAATCTTTGGGTTTTGTGGATGAGATCACGAAGGATCTCTATAGACTGCTTAACCATGCACACGGTATGATACTGGTAACTGGTCCTACAGGTTCAGGTAAATCAACCACACTGCATGCCTGTCTTCAGCATGTCTCCACACCGGACAAGAATATCATTACCGTAGAAGATCCCGTAGAGTACAATGCCGATAACATCTCCCAGATACAGGTAAACAGTAAAGTAGGACTTACCTTTGCAGCAGGGTTACGTTCGATTTTGAGACAAGATCCGGATATTATCATGGTAGGTGAGATACGTGATAATGAAACAGCAGAGATTGCGTTACGTTCGGCATTGACAGGACATCTGCTTCTCTCTACTCTTCATACCAATGATGCTACATCAGCCCTAAGTCGTTTGATGGATATGGGCATACCGAACTTTCTTGTCTCTTCTACGCTGTTGGGTGTATTGGCCCAAAGGCTTACACGTAAACTCTGTGTGCACTGTAAAGAGGAGACAAGGCTTGCTCCGGCAACTGCACAGGAGATAGGTGTGCCTGAAGAGAAGATCTTTTTTAAAGCCGTCGGGTGTAAAGCGTGTGATTTTACAGGTTATAAAGGCAGACAGGCCATTGGAGAACTTTTTATTATCGATGACAAGGTCAAACAGATGATGAAAGATGATTTTAATGATCATCAAATAAGAGAAGCGATGAAAAAAGAGGGGATGAAAACCATTGCCGATAAACTTAAAGTGATGATGTTAGAGGGACAAACCAGCTATGAAGAAGCGATCCGTGTCGGACTGATGGACGGCTAGGGTACATGACTAACCGTAAAGCATTCACCCTTTTAGAAGTACTCATCTCTATCGCCCTTATGGGTATCGTGATCGTAGCTCTTTTTTCTTCTGTAGATATGATGCAGGACTCCAATCAACAACTTGCCCAATACTTGGAAAAGTCTAAAAAAACCACCAATATCACCAAAGTGCTGTATATGGATATGATAGACTCTGATGGTAATATCACGATAACAAAAGATGAATTCAGTCGAGTCTGCATCGGGGAGACACGAAATTCACTCTATGCGTTACCTTCGGCAAAAGTCTGTTGGATCGTGCTCAAAAAAGAGAATACACTGGCACGGATCGAAGGGAATGGATATCATTTACCTCTACGCTTGGAAGAACGCGTTGAAATTGATCCTGTTATGACGGCGATAGAGGTCTTTGATCTCTACCATGAAAAAGACAAGATCCTGGTATTGATACAGCAACAAGGAAAAGAGCCCATCAGTTTTATGTTGCAAGGCATTGTCAAGCCTGAGAAAAAGAAAGCACCTATAGACAAAAATGCAACGACAATTCCCCCAACACCTCTATAGTATCTGCCTTTCTCCTCTACAGAATAATCAAACGAACTTTCGCTAAAATAGACTCTATCTATTTTTAACATGGAGGATCAGGGTATGGAAGAGATCTATGAAAAGTTAGGACTGTTTTATCTGGGTAAAGAGATAGACAAGCAAAGTATGGAAGCTACAGAAGCCCTTACCCTGCTTAAAAACAAAAACTTTACCACCCATGCAGCGATTATAGGAATGACGGGCTCAGGTAAGACCGGACTGGGTGTAAGTATCATAGAAGAAGCTGTCATAGACAATATTCCTTCCATTATCATAGATCCAAAGGGAGATATGGGAGACCTATGTCTTACCGATCCAAGTTTTTCTCCTGCCTCTTTTGAACCTTGGGTGGCAGAGGAAGCAAAGTCCAAAGATACCGATCTCCATACGTATGCCAAGAAAGTAAGCAGCGATTGGAAAGAGGGGATAGAGAGTTGGGGACAGAGTGTCGAGCGGGTACAAAAGTTCCATGATGTGAAAAAAACCATTTATACACCTGGCAGCTCAGCCGGTGTCTCTTTGAATATCATGAGTTCTCTGGAAGTACCTCCAGTGCAGATATTCGAAGAGAGCGATGCCTTTGCCTCCTATTTAAAAAGTACTACTACATCATTGCTCTCTTTGGTAGGTATCCATGCGGACCCTTTAGAGTCAAAAGAGTATATCCTGCTTGCACAGATCATCACAAACTCATGGTTGGCAGGAGAAGACCTAAGTATAGAAGGCATCATAGGAAAGATACTCAACCCTTCGTTTAAGAAGATAGGGGTGTTGTCTCTGGATGATGTTTATCCGCAAAGTGACCGTTTTATATTGGCCAGTAAATTCAATGCATTGCTTGCAAGTCCAAGCTTTTCACTTTGGCTGCAGGGAGAGAGTTTGGATATTCAAAAACTTTTGTATGATGAAAACGGCAAAGCCAAAGTAGCCATTTTCTCTATCTCCCACCTCAATGACGATGAGCGCATGTTCTTTGTCACTTTGCTGCTCAATAAATACATTGCATGGATGCGTCTTCAAAGCGGTACCTCTGCGCTTAAAACACTCCTCTATATGGATGAGATATTCGGGTTTTTCCCTCCTACCAGAAACCCGCCAAGTAAAGAGCCTATGCTGCTTCTGCTCAAGCAGGCAAGGGCTTTTGGTGTAGGTGTGGTGTTGAGTACGCAAAATCCTGTAGACTTGGATTATAAAGGGCTTTCGAACATAGGTACATGGTTCATTGGAAGATTACAAACAATACAGGATATAGAGAGAGTCATCGACGGACTTGGAGGAAAAGTAGGTTCAAACTTTGAGAAAAAAGAGATTAAGAACCTATTGAGCAATCTGAAAAAAAGAACTTTTTTCCTTAAAAGTGCACACCTGGATGATATAAGGCTCTTTGGTACGCGCTGGGTGATGAGTTATCTTAAAGGACCACTCAAAAGAGATGAGATCTCCATGCTTATGAGAGAGCAAAAACCGATGCAGAATAGCGAAGCAAAAAGTGTAGAAAGAATGGTCCAAAAACCCTCTAAGCTGGAAAGTTATCAAACGATTGATGCATCCATACCTCAATACTACGAACCGGACATAGCCATACAAAATACATTTACTCCTACCTTGGGAGCCAAAGTGAAAATACACTTTTATCAACAACGAAAAGGTATCGATTACGAGAGAATGATCGAACTTTATGTAGCATTGGATGAAAAGCAGCAGCACATTGCATGGGAAGAGGCGGTAGAAGAAGCACTTGGATTTGACAGATTTCCTCATACCGCTCCTTCAAATGCGAAGTTCCATCCTCTTCCTGATATTGTTTTAGAAGATAAGAGATTGGCAAAAGCAGTGAGAGAACTGAAAGAGACCCTTTACCGCCAGCATAACTTGGAACTGCTACGTTGTCTCTCTCCTAGGCTGGAATCAAAGGTAGATGAATCACGTACTGATTTCATGGTTCGTTTGCAAGATGAACTGAATGATAAACAAGAGATGGAGATAGAAAAGCTTCAAATACGTTATGATAAAAAAGAGAAAACGCTTCTGGATAGACTCTCCCGTGCTAAAGATCGGGTTGAAAAAGAGGTATCAGACTCTACAGGATCCATGATAGAAGCAGGGATCGCTGTCCTTGGCGCCCTGTTTGGACGATCTACGCCAACAAAGATAGGCCGTGCTGTAAGTAAAGGAAGCAAGATCCTTAAAGAGCGTGGAGAGATGAGCAGGGCTGAAGAGCGTATGGTAATTATAGAAGAGGAGATAGAAGCGCTTGAGGTTGAACTGGAAGACAAAATAGACGAATTACAGGAAAAATACAATGTGGACAATTGTGAGATAGAAACATTTACCGTCAAGCCAAGAAAGAGCGATATAGATGTGGAGATCTGTGCAGTGGTTTGGAGAGTGATCTAAAGATTCAGAAGGAGAGCACTAAAATAAGTAAAGCTTACTTTAGTACTTGAGTGGTTTACCCTTTACTCCCCGGTTTAATAGCGGTACTTCCTTCTTTACACATAGGACACTCTTCTGGAGTGAACATTTCAAAAGTAAAGTCATCCAGTGCAAAGAACGGCACATCATTTGGGAGACTGCACTCTTCTTTTGCCTCGCTGTCACTGCCTACACGTTTACAAAAACCTCTGTTTGCCAGTGATGCGAAGGCAACAACTTCTCCTCCCAGTGCTTCGATGGCTTTTGCTGCCTTCAGGGCAGAACCGCCAGTCGTGATAATATCTTCACAAATGATGATCTTCTCACCCTTCGCTACTTCAAACCCACGACGTAGTTCCATGCCTCCCTCTTTCTTCTCAACAAAGATAGAACGTACATCCAGTGAACGTGCAAGTTCATAACCGGCAAGTACACCGCCTAAAGCAGGTGCACACACAGTATCTACTTCAATACCATGTGATCGGATCATTTCTGCCAGGGCATCGGTAAGCAAAGAAGCCTTCTTAGGATATTCAAGGACTTTGGCACTTTGAAGATATCTATTTGAGTGATTGCCACTTGCTAGGAGAAAGTGCCCTTCAAGCAGAGCATTTGCCTCTTTATATGCTTTTTCTACATCATAGGATTTTTGCATAGTTAAACCTTAAGGATATCAGCTTCTTTAGCTTTGAATGTTTCGTCTACTTTTGCAATGTATTCATCTGTGATCTTTTGGATCTGATCTTGTGCTTTTTTAGATTCATCTTCACTTAGCTCTTTGTCTTTCTCCAGTTTTTTGATCTTGTCATTACCATCTTTTCTGACATTTCTGACAGCAATTTTTGCATGTTCAACCATACCTTTGGCTTGTTTCACGATCTCTTGTCTCTGTTCACTTGTCATAGGTGGGAAAAAGAGTTTGATGAAGTCTCCATCATTGTTTGGATTTACACCGATATTTGCTTCCTGGATCGCTTTTTCGATCACAGGAAGAAGCGTTTTTTCCCAAGGGGTAATACTGATCGTTGTCGCATCTGTTGCGATTACACTTCCTACTTGGTTTAATGCGGTCATGGTTCCATAGTAATCCACTTTAATGTTATCTACGATACCCGTAGTAACTTTCCCTGTTCTTAGTGAAGCAAAGTCTCTTTTAAGGGCTTCAATGCTCTTTTGCATATTCTCTTTTGTTTGTTCAAAAATCTCATTTACCATAACTATCTCCTTATTGTATCTTCTGATAAATACCTAGAATCTCATCAGAAGGTTCAGCTATTATTTAGGGAAATTTTACCCTTTTTTACCTTGTTATGTATTTAGATAGTATGGTAGGAGGAGTATATAAAGAAGGAAAACTTCTTTATATATGCTTAGTTTGCAGTTGGTGCAGCAGGTGCTGAAGGTGTAGTATTTTCCGATGTTGTTGGTACTGCTGGTACAGCGGCATTATTTGCAGGAACGATAGTGTCTGCAACAGATGCTGTAGTTTCGGTAGTGTACAGGTATCCCAATACTAACGTATTCACGATAAATGCAAATGCAAGTGTAAAAGTAAGTTTTGCAAGAAAACCAGTAGGTCCTTTTGCTCCAAATACAGACTCATTACTTCCACTGTATGCGCCAAGACCTATGCTTGAACTTTTTTGCAGAAGTACTGCAATGGTGATCGCTATTGCAAGTATGATTTGTACGATTAAAAGTGTTGATGTCATCTATGCCTCTTTATATGATTGGATAGCCCATTAAATTTGGGTATAATTTCGGCGATTATACCCAAAAAAGTTTGAAATGGTGATGAAGTCCATCATTTCATGGCAAAGGAGAGAAGCCGTGTCTACTGTTATTCAAGAGTTTTCTCGTTTTGCACATGAGTATGATACCTATAATGTCATTCAGGCAGAGGTTGCCAAAGCATTGGTAGAACAACTTCCTTCCGCACATTATGTGACACTTATAGATATCGGTTGTGGCAGTGGGGAAGTCTATAAGAACTTAGTGAAACATGATCTTTCATTTGATCAACTTCTTGTGTTGGATTCTTCTCCAGAGATGCTGGAGATACACCCCTCTTCAAAGAAGATCAAAAAAATATGTGCAGATTTCAACAAGTTTAAGACATTTGAGAACCTTTCATTCTCACCAGGGAATCTTATCCTATCCTCTTCCGCTTTGCAATGGAGTGAAGATCTGGATTTCACACTCTCTGAGATCTCAAAAAAGGCACCCCATGCCTATTTTGCTATTTTCACCTCCAATACGTTTAAGACCTTGCATGAAACAGCCCAGATCATTTCACCTATTTACTCTGAAGCGGTATTGAGAGAGACGATCACAAAATACTATGATGCTACATTTGAAGTAAAAAAATATAAACTTCACTTTGAGAGCGTACGTGAAATGTTCAATTATATTAAAAAAAGTGGTGTCAGCGGAGGAGAAAAACAACTGTGCTACAGAGAGACAAAGCAGCTTATGAAAAGCTATCCTTTGGATTATCTGGAGTTTGAAGTTTTATTCGTGAAGGCTACTTCTTTGGTTCGGCCTTTTGTATAAAGAAGGATTTTTCTACCGCATACAAGCCATAGCGAACCTCTTTGAAAAGTTCCGACAATGGTTGGTCTACCAGTTTAAAACTCTCTTCTAGGACACGAGCAGACTCTTGGGCTCTTGAAAAGTTTGCTATGATCAAGTCATTGATACTGCTGCGTGATAATTCAGAAGTAATACTCTCTTTTTGTACATCATTTTCTATATCTCTGTATTGTAAACGATTTTGGTCATAGGCAGATTGAAGTTTATGTCGCAAATGTTTAAGTTCAGAAGTTAAAGATTTATTATCGTAGATATAACGATTGATATCTTCTATCACCCGTATACCCTCTTTAAGGCGGTTAAGATTGGCATCGATAAGACGCGCAATCTTTTCTGAAGTCTCTTCTCTAGTCATCGCTTCCGAAGATTCCAAGAAGCTGGAGGAGTGCTGTAAACATATTCAGGAAGTCCAGGTAAAGTGATACAGCTGCATCTACCGGCGAATCATAAGCACCATTTGCTATGTTCTGAGTATCATAGATCGTAAAGATACTGAATAAAAGCAAGATACCTGCAGTGATGATCACATGCATCATAGGACTTTGAAGTATAAACATATTGACCAATGATGCGATGATCACGACTATCAGAGTAATGAAAAGCGGTTTGCCCCAGCTTGAGTAATCTGTTTTACTGTTAATTGCAAACAGACTCAACGCACCAAAAAGAACAGAGGTCATAAGGAAAGCATTTCCTATCACCGCACCATTTCCTGCACCGATAAGTGAAGCCAAAAGCGGTACAAGTGATACACCTGTTAAAAAAGTGAAGAGGAACAACATTGCCAAGTTAAGCCCTGCTTTTCCTCTTGTCATATTAAGTCCAAAGAACAGTATTAGAAGTTCAGCACCAAAAATGAACCACTTGTATTGCATGATCGTTTCAGCATAAGGCATCGTTGCATATGCTCCTGCAGCAGCTGCGATCATACTCGCAGCCAAGAGTTGATACGTTTGCTTCATAAAGCTTACCGATGCACCTTCTTGAACATAGCCAGCTTCTGCTGATGTGTAGTCTCTATTATATAAAGCCATAGTATTCCTTCAATTGTAAATTTAATGAAAAGTATAATCGACAGAGATTAATCTAAGGTTAATAACGGAATTTACTCTTTTTCTCTTTGCTCTTGTAACTTTTTGTACTCGTCCTGTGCCGCCTCAGCCTCCGTTTTAGTACTTTCTAGCTGAGTAATGCTTTTTTCTTCTGCACTTGAGGTAGGTACTTCAGCCGTATCCATGCATGCAGATAAAAAGAATAGAGTAGAGAGTAGAAAAAGTAGACGCATTGAATATTCCTTGAGTGTTAACTGGTCTAGGATTATAAAATACTATAGATAAATATTAGGCACAGAGTGTTAATTTTATATATATTTATGTAAGCAAAAAAATTTTTTCAAAAAAAATCGTATAAA